>NZ_PSTO01000063.1:0-6194 GCF_002930975.1 Rathayibacter sp. AY1A3
GAGGGGCTCCAGGGGTCGGGGGAGGCGGCGGGGGCCGTCCTCGGAGGCTAGGCGGGGCGGGGTGCGGCGTCCGCCCGTTGACTTCCCAGGTGCGCGACCGTGCTCGCGGGTGCGGGGGCGCTCGCCGGCTCGCGCTCCGTCCTCCTCCGGCTCCCGCTCCGTTCTCCTCCGGCTTCCGCGACTGTCCAGGAGTTGTCGCACTCGAGCTCGAGTGCGACGACTTCTGCGCACTCGGCGACGACGGTGAACGGGACGGGCCCGGCGGCTCCGCGACCACGCGGAAGCGGCCGTACTGGAGCGCGAGTACGGCGACTTCGGAGGACTGGCGACCGGCTCGAGTGCGCGGGTCCGCGAGTGCCCAAGAGTTGTCGCAGTCGACGCCGAGTGCGACGACTTCTGGACAGTGGGGGAGGCTCCGGGGTGAGGGCTCGCGAGTGCTCAGGAGTTGTCGCAGTCGACGCCGAGTGCGACGAGTTCTGGACAGTGGGGGAGGCTCCGGGGTGAGGGCTTGCGAGTGCTCAAGAGTTGTCGCAGTCGACGCCGAGTGCGACAAGTTCTGGACAGTGGAGAGGCTCCGGGGTGAGGGCTCGCGAGTGCTCAAGAGTTGTCGCAGTCGACGCCGAGTGCGACGAGTTCTGGACAGTGGGCGGCGTCCGAGCAGGGTCAGGGACCCCGGCAGCACCCGTCAGGGGCCCCGGCAGCACCCGTCAGGGACCCCGGCGGCACGCATCCGGGGCCCCGGCGGCACGCGTCGCGCCCGGCGCCCGCGACCTAGGGTGAGGGCATGCATCCGCTCGACGCCCAGGACCCGCTCGCGCACTGCCCCGAGCTGTTCGTCCGCACCCCCGAGGTCCGCTCCTACCTCGACGGCAACTCGCTCGGCCGGCCGTTGCGCGCGAGCGTCGCCCGGCTCGCGCGGTTCGCGGAGGAGGAGTGGGGCGGCCGCCTCATCCGCGGCTGGGAGGAGGGCTGGCTCGAGATGCCGCTCGAGGTCGGCGACGCCCTCGGCTCCGCGGTGCTGGGAGCCGCGGCCGGGCAGACGGTCGTCGCCGACTCCACGACCGTCCTGCTCTACAAGCTCGCCCGCGCGGCGATCGCACGCCAGGCGGAGCAGGGGCGCGACGAGATCGTCGTGGACACCGACAACTTCCCCACCGACCGGTACGTGCTGGAGGGCATCGCGGCCGAGACCGGCAGCACGCTCCACTGGATCGACTCCGACCCCGGGAGCGGCGTCGGCCCCGACGACCTCGCCCCGGTGCTCGGCGAGCGGACGGCGCTGGTGCTGCTCAGCCACGTCGCGTACCGCTCGGGGTTCCTCGCCGACGCCGCGGCGATCACCGCTCAGGCGCACGAGGCCGGCGCGCTCGTGCTCTGGGACGCCTCCCACTCCGTCGGCTCGGTGCCGCTCGAGCTCGACGCGTGGGGCGCGGACCTCGCGGTCGGCTGCTCCTACAAGTACCTCAACGGAGGCCCGGGGGCGCCCGCGTGGGCGTACGTCGCGTCGCGGCACCAGGGCTCGCTCGCGCAGCCGGTGCAGGGCTGGATGGGCGTCGCCGACATGTTCGAGATGGGACCCGGCTACCGTCCGGCCGAGGGGATGCGGCGCTTCCTCAGCGGGACTCCGCCGATCACGGGGATGCTCGCGATGCAGGACATGATCGCGCTGATCGCCTCGGTGGGCATGCCCGCGGTCCGCGCGAAGTCGGAGGCGATGACGGCGTACGCGCTGGAGCTGGCCGACGCATGGCTGGTGCCGCGCGGGGTGCGGGTGGCGACTCCGCTCGACCCCGCCCGGCGCGGCTCGCACGTGACGATCGCGCACGAGTCGTTCGCCGGCCTGGTCCCGCGGCTGCAGGCGGAGGGGGTCGTGCCGGACTTCCGCCGACCCGACGGCATCCGGATCGGCCTCTCGCCGCTGTCGACCACCTTCGCCGAGCTGGAGCTGGGCATGGCGGCCATCAGGGACGCGCTGGACTGAGCGGGCCGGGGCTCGGCGGGGCGGCTGTCCCCGGCCCCGCCGGCGCCCTCACCGCGCATCGCGCGTCCGGCGGGTGCTCTCCTTCTGCAGGGCCTCGACGAGCTCGGCCTTCGTCATGCGCGAGCGGCCGGAGACGTCCAGGCGCTTGGCGAGGTCCATCAGGTGCGCCTTGGTCGCGTTCGCGTCCACTCCGCCCGCCGTCTCGCCCCCGGGGGAGCGGCCGTGTCCCTCGGCGCGGGAGTCGGAGGGGCCGCTCTCGGCCTTGCGCTCCCAGTGGTCGCCGACCTTCTCGTACTCGTGCTTCAGCGCGGCGAAGGCCGTGCGGTGGGCACGCTCACCGTCGCCGTAGCTGTCGACGGCCGAGTCGTGCGCGGCCGACCAGAGCTTCTGCGCGTGCTCGTCGGAGCGCTCGATGGTGGACGGGATCTGTTCCTCGCGGGGCATGGCGGCCTCCCTCTCGTCCTCCGACGCTACGTCGGGTCGGAGGCGCCGGTCACCCCGTTGACGAGCGCGCGGCGGGCGCCTCCGTCCCCGGAGCGCACTCGGGAGGCCGCCGCCGGTGTTCTCACCGGGCCGACGCCGATGATGGGGCGATGTTCATCCCGACCAGAGCCGCCGGCCTCGAGGCGCTCGACGACTTCGTCGCCCGCGCGGGCTCCGCCTACGCCCGCGACCGCAACCACGACCTCGGACCGTCCCGGGACAACGTCTCCGGACTCTCGCCCTACCTCCGCCACCGCCTCGTCACCGAGCGGGAGGTCGTCGCCGCGGTCCTCGCGCGGCACCGCCTGACCGCCGCGGAGAAGTTCGTGCAGGAGGTGTTCTGGCGCACCTACTGGAAGGGCTGGCTCGAGCAGAACCCGGATGTCTGGCGCCGCTACCGCCGCGAGGTGGCGGACTCCTCCGCGGGCGATCCTCCGCCCGGCTACCTCGACGCGATCGGCGGACGCAGCGGCATCGACGCGATGGACGCGTGGGTGAGCGAGCTCGTCGAGACCGGGTACCTCCACAACCACACCCGCATGTGGTTCGCGAGCATCTGGATCTTCACCCTCGGACTGCCCTGGCAGCTCGGCGCCGACTTCTTCTACCGGCACCTGCTCGACGGCGACGCCGCGTCCAACACCCTGTCGTGGCGATGGGTCGCCGGCCTGCAGACTCCGGGCAAGACCTACCTCGCCTCCGCGTCCAACATCGCCCGCTACACGGAGGGGCGCTTCTCGCCGAGCGGCCTCGCCACCACGGCCCCCGCGCTCACCGAGGAGCCCTTCCCGCCGCGGGCACCGCTCGAGCAGGAGGACGTCGTGGGGACCGTCGGCGCCCGCCCCGGCTTCCTGCTGCACGAGGAGGACCTCGAGGCGGAGAGCCTGCTCGCCGAGCAGCCGGGTCTGGCCGAGCGCCTCGTGGCGTGCGCCGTCGCCGGGGACGCGGGCGGGCGCTCGCCGTCCGGAGTCTCCGACGCGGTCGCCGCCTTCACCGCCGCGGCGCTCGCCGACGCCGCCGAGCGCACCTCCGACCCCAGCGGTCGGCCGGCGAGGGTGCTGGCGGACGCGCGTGCCGCGACGGTCGTCGACTGGGCGGTGTCCGAGCGGATCGACACCGTGGTCGTTCCGTACGCGCCGGTCGGGCCCGTCGGAGAGCGGGTGGAGGCGCTCCGCTCGGCTCTCGCCGACGAGGGGGTCGCGCTCGTCACCGTGCGCCGCCGCTGGGACGGTGCGGCGTGGCCGTCGGCGTCGCGGGGGTTCTTCCCGTTCCGGAAGCGGATCCCGGCGCTGGTGCGCGACCTCGTCGAGCCCGCCGACGCGGCCCGCCTGTTCTGAGTGGCGTCCTGTGAGCCGCGTCCTGTGACCCGCGTCCTGTAGGCCGCGTCCTGCGAGCCGCGGCCTGTGAGCCGCGAGCCGCGAGCCGCGAGCCGCGAGCCGCGAGCCGCGAGCCGTGTCCTGTGAGCCGTGTCCTGTGAGCCCCGTCCCGCGGAACCTGCCTGGTCCCGCGGGGCGGGTGCCGCTCAGCCGAGCAGGCGGTCGCGGAGGAAGTCGCTCGCGAAGCGGCCCGAGGGGTCCCACTCGGAGCGGAGGGTGCGCCACTCCTCGAGGTGCGGGTAGAGCGGCGCGATCTCGTCGGCTCCGGCGAGGAAGTGCTTGCCCCAGTGCGGCCGGGCGCCGAGCGGCAGCAGCGCGCCCTCGACGGCGGGGAGCACGGCGTCGACGCCGGCGCGGTCCTTCTTGAAGGTGAAGTGCACGCCGACGCTGTCGCGGCCTCCGGCGGGGGAGAGCCACTGGTCGTCGCCCGCCATGGTCCGCAGCTCCGTGATGAGCAGGACGTCGTCGATCCGCTCGCCGATCGCGCGCAGCGCCACGATCGCCTCGCGGACGTTCGCGCGCGGCACCATGTACTCGCTCTGGATCTCGTCGCCCGCGCTCGGCTCGCGGTCGAGGCGGAAGTGCGGCAGGCGCTCGGACCACGGTCCGACGGAGCCGCCGAACGGGTTCAGGTTGGAGTCGACACCCTCCGAGACGGCGAAGAGGCTCGCGGAGGCGGCGACCGCGCCCAGGTGCGTCGCGTCGACGTCGGCGACGGATCCCGCCGCCACCTTGGTCTTCAGCCACAGCTGCTCCACGGTCGGCGAGGACCAGTGGGTCATGAGGCTGACGCTGTAGGCGGAGGAGGTGATCGCGTCGAAGTCGTCGAGCACGCGCTCCCAGGGCAGGTCGACGAACGCGTCCTGGCGGACGTCGAAGGTCGGCTGGATGTCGAGGGTCACGCGGGTGACGATGCCGAAGGCGCCGAGGCCGACGACGACGCCCTCGAAGCCCGGCTCCCCGCGGCGGATCGTGCGCAGCGAGCCGTCGGCGGTGACGAGCTCGAGGGCCGAGACGGCGGAGGAGAGGTTCGCGTTGCGGTCGCCCGAGCCGTGAGTGCCGGTCGCGATGGCGCCGGCGACCGAGATGTGCGGGAGCGAGCCCATGTTGTGCAGGGCGTAGCCGTTGCTGTGCAGGTGCGTGGCGACGACGCCGTAGCGGGTGGCGCCGCCGACGGTGACGGTGCTCGCCTCGGCGTCGATCACGGGGTCGGAGGCGAGGCGCCCCAGGTGCAGCAGTGCGCCGGGGGTGTCGGGCAGGGAGTTGAAGGAGTGGCGGCTGCCGAGGGCGCGGACGCGCTCGTTCTCGCGGACGAGGCGCTGCACCTCCTCGACGGACTCCGGCTCGATGATGGCGGCGGCGCGGTACTCGTAGGTGCCCGCCCAGTTGCTCCGTGAGGTCATGGGTCCATTCTGCCGGGTGCTCAGGGGATTTGTTGTTGGTTGCAACGAATGGCCTGGTAACGCACGGGACGCGGCAGGACGGAACGGCGTGGATCTTGTTCGGGGCGCGCTCCGGGCCCCTGACGGGGAGGGCGGCGATGACCGCGCGCAGACGACCCCGCTCCGATCTGTTCCGGGTGCGCGTGAGCCTGCTGGTCACGATCGCGGTGGTGCTGCTCGTCCTGGCGACGGGGACACCCGCTCCGGGCGACGGGGCCGTCGATACGACGGCGACCCTCGTTCCGGTCTCTCTGCTCGGCCGGCCGCTCTCCACCGCCCTCTCCGTGGGCCGGAGCGCCGCCTCGTACTCGCGCCTCGACGAGCAGGCGCTCCGGAGCGCCGCCTCCTTCTCGCGCCTCGACGAGCAGGCGCTGCGGAGCACCGCCGAGGAGGAGGCGCGCGGCGAGCGGCGCCTCCTCTCGCGGATGCTGGGGGCGACCGGGGCGACCGGCACGACACTACCGGCGGCGGTGCCGGCGGCGGTGCCGGCGATCGTGGTCACGGTGGCGATCGCGCAGAGGACGGAGTCCCGCAGCGAGCCCCTCTCCATCGCCGCCGCCCTGCTCGCCGTCGCGAGCTCGTGGGTGCTGATGGTCTTCTCGGTCGCACAGGCCTGCCTGCGCCTCGAGTCGCGGTCGCCCCGGCGGTCGCAGGTGCGCTCCGCCTTCGAGGAGGCGCCGCGCTTCAGTGACGACGCGACCCTCGCGCTCCTGCTGTCCACGACGGCGGCCACGGTCTCGGCCGAGATCCGCTCGAGAGAGGGCTGGCGCCTGGTGCGCGCGAACGTCGTCATCGCGTCCGCCTTCGACTCGGTCATCATCGCGATGACGGTGTCGCTGCTGTTCGGCGGACTCACGGCCTGAGACGGCGGGAGCGGAGCGTCCGGCGGAGCCGGGGGCGGTGGGGTCGGGG
>NZ_PSTO01000064.1:0-4190 GCF_002930975.1 Rathayibacter sp. AY1A3
GCGGTGGGGTTCGCTTCGCGGTAGACGGTGTAGGTCACCTCGTCGACGGCGGCGTCTGTGATGCGCCAGCGCTGAGCGGTACTGGTGGTGCAGGTCTGCTGCTGGATCACGGCGCCGTCGACCTGGGCGGAGTCCTTGTTCTCGATGCAGAGGCTGCTGTGGCGGTTGGCGATCCGGCTGTAGCCGTCGCCGACGTCGGTGATGCTCCACTGCTGCACGGGCAGGCCGTTGCAGGTCCACTGACGCACTTCGGCGCCGGGTGCGGTGCTCCAGTTGTAGTCGTCGAGGCAGAGGCCGGAGTGGCGGTTCTTGATCTCGGCGAAGCCGGTGCCGAGGTCGCGGATCTCCCACAGCTGGTTGGCGCCTTCGAGGCAGTTCCACTGGCGCACTTCGGCGCCGGGCGTGGTGTCGAACCGGTAGTCGTCGAGACAGAGGCCGGAGTGCTCGTTGCGGATCTCCTGATTGGTGCCGGTGCCGACGGGGGTGGCGGCTGCGGCGGGCGTGCTCACTCCGAGTGTCGTGAGGCCGACGAAGATCGCGGCGGCGAGGGCGCCGAGCATCCGTGCTCTGCGCGGGGACGTCGTTGTCCTGGTCATGCGTGTTCCCTTTCGTGGAATGCCCGTCGCCCGGCTGGACGACGGGTGGCTCGTCCCCACCCGAGACCGCCGACCGCTCGGCAGAGCGATCGGCGGTCTCGGTGAGGTTCGTCAGCGCGCGAGTGCCGCGGTGACGGGCGCCCGGACGGGTGCGATCAGCCGCAGCGCAGTGCCGGGTGCGCGGCGGTGACCGGAGCCGTCGCCGCGCCGACCGTTGCGGTCCCCGTGAGCGTCCCGGCGGCGACCGACGTCGCTCGGGTGGAGATCGCGAGGGCGCCGGTCTTCTGCGATCCGACGAGCTGCGTCCTCTCGCCCCAGGGCGTGCTCCAGCGGAGGGCGGCGCTCTCGGCGCCGGTGTTCCTGGTCGTGAGGGTGACGACGACCTTGCCCGAGATGCAGCGGACGGTGGCGGTCGAGGCGACCTTCACCGGGGTCCCCTCGACCACGACGGTCGTCCGGACGGTCCGGTTGGCCGTGGCGACCTCCTCCGCGCTGGTCATGTCGAGCACGGGCAGGCCGTCGGCCGCCCAGTGGATGCGGCGGAGGTAGGCGTCGCGGTTGGTGCTGCCGTCGGCGCGCGCGTGGAACACGAGCACCTCGTTGCCGTCCTCGTCGACCGTGAAGCTGTTGTGCCCCGGGCCCCAGAGGTTCGCGACGGGGTCGCTCTTCACCACCGGCGCGTCCGCCTTCGTCCACACCGACCGATCGGTCAGATCGGCGCCCGAGGGCGCGACCATGAGCCCGATCGCGTAAGTGCGGTCGACGTTGGAGGCGGAGTAGGTCAGGAACACCTTCCCGTCCCGGAAGATCGCCGTGGCGCCCTCCGCGACGTTGCTGGTGTTCGTCTCCCAGCCCAGCGACGCGGTGATGAGCTTGCGCGGTTCGCTCGTGAGGCGCCACGGGTTCGCCGGGTCGATCGTCGCGATCCACAGCTCGGCGTCGCCGACGACTCCGCCGGTGATGTAGCGCTGCGACCACGCGACGTAGGTGCGTCCGCCGTCCTGGAACGCGGTCATGTCGAGGCTGATGCCGGGGTGCTGCGCGTCGCGCTGCAGAGCGGAGCCGTCCTGCTTCAGGACCGGCCGGGGAGCCTCCCAGTCGGCGAGCACGGTCGGGTCGCCGCCGGTGCGCAGCTTCTGCACGTAGGCGGTCACCCGCTGCCAGTCCACGGCGCCGATGCACGGCGAGAAGAAGGCGTAGAGCTCGCCGCCGAGCTCGTGCAGCTCCGGCGCCCAGTAGCAGCCCTGGATGCCCGCAGTGCCCTTGCGGACGATCATGCTGTCCGGCGCGGTGCGGAGGCCGTCGATGGTCGGCGCGCTGCGGAGGAACATGCCGGGCTGGTCGTCGCCGCGGTCGTCGGTCGAGATGAAGAGGTAGCGGTCCTTCCACTTCAGGATGTTCGGGTCGGCCTCGGCCCGGAGGAACGGGGCGGCGTAGTCGCGCTGGCGCACGGTCCCCGAGACCTGGTAGGTGCCGGGCTTCGAGGTGTCGACCGCGGCGAGGTCGGCGGCCGACCAGTCCACGGGCAGCTGCTTCGTCGATCCGTCGGTGTACGAGAGCGTCGCCTTCCCGGGCGTCGGCACCGCGGCGCCCTGGGCGACGGTGGTGCTGGCGACCTGGACGGTGGTGTTGCGGAGGCGTCCCAGGCGGTTCTCGAGGCCGGTCGCGGCCGGGGCGGGGAGCACCAGGACGTTCGAGGGAACGGCGCCCTCGATGGTCGTCGTGGCGGCAGGGTCCGACAGCGTCAGCCCGCCGGCGCGGAGGTCGCCGCGGGTGGCGGGGTCGGTGAGATCGCCGAAGGAGCGCGAGTACTCGGCGCCCTGGGCGTCCTTCCAGGTGACGCGGTAGACGTCGGCGGCCGAGTCCCAGACGGCGCGGGGATCGACGGCCGCGGACACTCCGAGGTCGAGGAATCCGGCCGGCTCGTAGGCCACGAGGTCGGTCGAGGTGAACAGCAGGGGAGTGCCGCGGTGCGCGGGATCGACGTCGCCGTTCGCGAGGGTGCGGGTGGCGAGCACGCCGTAGCCGCCGCCGGCGAGCGAGAACACGTAGGGGTCGCGGAGCGTCCGGGTCTCGACGAGGTCGAGCGTGCCCGTCGGCTGCGCATCGGCGAAGAGCACGCCGTAGTTCTCGTTCAGGGCCGTGGTGCCGGTGCGGGTCGTGCCGAGGCCGAGGTGCATGCTGTACGCCAGCTTCGAGCCGTAGACCTGGGTGGCGAGGGGCGTGCGCTCGTACGAGAGCAGGTAGCGCGCCTGCGCCGCCGGGAGGACCCGGACGTCGAACGCCTTGGTGCTCGAGGCGGTGCCGGAGCGCAGCTGGGCGGTGACGACTCCCTGGACCGCGGACGTGCCGGTGACGCGGAGCGCGCCGTCGACCACGCCGAGACCCGGGGTGCTCGTCGTCCAGGTGATCGTCGATCCGGTCGGCGCGGCGGGCAGGACCTCCCCGTCGGCGACGGTCGGACGCAGGACGACGCCCTGCGCGAGCGCGTCGAGGTCGGCCTGGGCGTTCTGCGCGGCCACCGCGAGCTCGAAGGAGCGGCTCGTGGTCGCCCCGCCGAGCGCGAGCGACGCGGTCAGCGTGACGGGCACGTCCGCTCCGCTGCCGGGCCGGGTGACGACTCCGGTGCTGCTGATGCGGGCCGGGTCGGAGCTCGTCCACGCGATCCGGGAACCCTGCGCACCCGTGGTCGGGAGGCGGAGATCTGTGGTCACGCGGCCGGGTCCGAGGTCGATCGCCGCGGCGTCCGAGGCGAGTGCCGCCGTGCGGACGGCGGGGTCCACCCCGGTCCAGTAGGCGTCCGAGACCTGCTGAGCGGTCAGCGCGGAGGTGCGGATCTCGAAGTCGCGCACGCCGCCGCGGTAGAAGAGGTCGGAGTAGGAGGAGCGGCCGATGTACCCCACGAGGTTCGTGCCGAGGTCGGCGACGGAGCGGTTCGTGCTCACCTTCGCGATCAGGCGGCCGTTGTAGTAGCCGGTCAGCGAGCCGGGCTCGAGGACCGTCGTGTACAGGCCCCACTGCGCGTCGGTGGTCGGGCCGGCCGGAGTGCTCGAGCCCGAGATCCCTGCCTCGGTGGTCCACGGGGCGGAGGGGTTGCTGCTCGCCGTGATGACGGACTTGAAGCGGCCGGAGGGGTCGCGCGGGTTGAGCAGCCAGTACTGCGACGGCAGGTTCTCGGTCGTGCCGAAGAAGGCCGCCGCGTAGTTGCCCGCGCCGGTGTCGTTGCGCAACCAGGACTGGATCGTCAGGGTGCTGCGGCCGTCGACGAGTCCGCGGGGCATCTCGACGTACGCGGCCGAGCTGCCGCTCGCGCCGCCGGGGAGGCGGAGCTCGTCGCCGACGACGCTCGCTCCGGTGCCCCGGAGGACGCCGTCGCGGCCGCCGCCCGAGGAGTCGGGGACGGTCGTGCCGGTCAGCTGGGAGAAGTCGTACTGCACGAGGAGGTCCTCCGCCGCAGCTGCGGGCAGAGCGGGAAGGGTCACCCCCGCTGCGACGACGATCGAGGCGAGGACCCCGGTGAGGGCGGTCCTCCAAGGACGGACGGAGGTCATCGATACTCCTTCGTATCAGCGGCGCCGCGGGGCACCGCGGTCG
>NZ_PSTO01000064.1:4287-6131 GCF_002930975.1 Rathayibacter sp. AY1A3
GGGCGCGCGAGCGCGCCGGGGATCCGGGTGGGAGGACGCTCGGCGCCCTCCCACCCGGAGTGGTGGTGCCGTCAGCTGCAGCGTGCGGCCGCGTAGGTCGCGGTCAGCGGCGTCTGCACGCCGTTCGCGGTCGAGGTCCCCGTGAGGGTCCCCGCTGCGACCGACGTCGCGCGGGTCGAGATCGCGAGGGACGACGTCTTCATCGCCCCCACCTGCTGCACCTTCGCGCCCCAGGGGGTGCTCCAGCGGATCTCGGCGGCGGTGGCGCCCGTGTTCTTGGCGGTGAGGGTGACGACGACCTTGCCGGCGATGCACCGCGAGACGGCGGTGGCGGTGACCGGAGCGGTCGAGGCCACGACGGTGACGGTGGCGCGGACGGTCCGGTTGCCCGGAGCGACCTCCTGCGCCTTCGTCAGCGACAGGTCGAGTGCGCCGTTGGCGCGCACGTTCACGGCCTTGAACCAGGTGTTGCGGTCGGCGTCGAAGAGGCCGCCGGCGCCGTTCGGGTCACTCGCCTGGTGCGGCTCCGGGTAGGGCCGCGCGTGGTAAGCGAGGAGGAGGTTCCCGGAGGTGTCGTGGAGGAAGGAGTTGTGCCCACCGCCCGCGTGGTCCTTCGTGTAGTAGTCGTCCTCGTCCGCTCCGATCCGGCCGGCGGAGGTGTCGTTGGTGGTGAGCACGGGGAACGGCGTCTGCGTCCAGCTGGCCGGGTTCTGCAGATCGGCGGTGGCGTCCGCGGTCAGCATGCCGAGGCTGTAGTACTTGTCGACGGTGCCGCCGGAGTACGTGATGTGGATCCTGTCGCCCTGCTGCACCATGAACGGCGCCTCGACGACGCCCTGGTCGCGGCCCTCCGTGGTGTCCGACGGGGTCGGTGACTGCTTGCCGATCTCCCACGGCTGGCTCTCGCCGTAGACGCGGCTCAGCGTCCCGTCGACCAGCGGGACGGTGCCCTTGGGGCCCTGCTTCACCTTGGCGACCATGATCTGGCCGCCGATCGGCATCACCCAGTAGCCCTGCTTCGCGCCGGCCTCGGTCCGCTCGAAGTAGCTGACATCGAAAGCGGCACCGTCGAGGATCACCGGTTCGCCCCAATTGCCGCGCTCGAGGAACCCGCCCGCGGCGATCGACGCGTCGGTGCCGGTGTAGGGGATCAGGACGGTGTTGTCGCACCAGCCGCCGACGGGCGCGTAGCCCTTGTTCATGCCGGCGACGATCCACCAGGTGCCGTTGATCTTGTGGAACTCCTGCGCCCAGATGAAGCCGCCCCAGCCGTAGTGCGTGTTGGGGAACTCGCCCTCACGCCCCGGCGTGCCGGCGTCGGGGTCGACGACGATCTGCTCGGGAGCGTCCTTCAGGCCCTCGATGGTCGTCGCGCGCTTCAGACCGATCTTGCGGTAGCTCTGGCTCTCGTTCACGGGCTCGAGCGAGGACTGGGCGTAGTGCGATCCGGTGAGGTAGTAGTAGCCGTCGTCCGGGTTGAAGAAGACGTGCGGATCGGCGCGGGCCTCGCTCACCATCTCCTCGCGGTGCTGCTGCACGGTGCCGGTCACCTCGTAGGTGCCAGGGCGGGACGTGTCGAGCGATTCCTCCGTCCAGTCGACCGGGAGGCTCTTGGTGGAGCCGTCGTTGTAGTCGAGGACGACCTGGTCCGGGAGCGCGGTGTCGACGGCCGCGGCGGTCGCGCCCTGGGGCACGCTCGCTCCGACCGGCTTCACGCCGGTGTTCTGCAGATCGACGTAGTTCTTGTAGAAGAGGTCGAACTCCGCGGTCGTCAGGCTGAACTCGCTCGCCTGGTTCTGCGTGGTGAACGACGGGAGTCCCGCTCCCTGCACGCCGAGAGTCCG
>NZ_PSTO01000065.1:0-6059 GCF_002930975.1 Rathayibacter sp. AY1A3
CCCCTCACCCGAACCGCACCGCCACACACCCCCGCTCACCCGCACCGACCGCACCGCCTCACGCACCCCCGCACGCCCGCAGCCTCACGCGAAACGCCCCGCCACCTCCGCCAGGCACTCCCGGAACACCCGCACGGCCGGCGACGCCAACTGCGCCTCGCGCTGGGCGGTGAAGATCGTGCGCCGGGGCGTGCCGGGCAGCTCGAGGAGGCGGCAGTCCGGCGCCTCGCCCGCCCAGACCAGGTCGGGCATCAGGGCGACGGCGTGGCCGGAGGCGGCGAGGCGGATCTGCGCCTGCAGGTCGGCGGTCTCGAAGCGGACGTCCGGCTCGAAGCCTGCGACCCTGCAGGTCTGCTCGGCGAAGTGGCGGCTCGCGGTGCCGCGCGGCTCCATCACCCAGGCGGAGTCTCGGGCCGAGGCGAGGTCGACGACGGCGGAGTCGCGGCTCACGGCGAGGCGGATCGCGTCGGTCGTCAGGTCGCTGCGCACCAGTCCGGGCAGCCAGGAGGTCGAGTGGCCGGGGTACTGCTCGGCGACGACGAGGTCGAACTCCCGCGCCCACGACGTCTCGTGCAGCGCACCCTCGGGCTCGCGCTGCACCATCTCGACGCGCACCTCGGGGAAGCGGTCGGCGACGGCCCGGAGCGCACCCGGCATGAGCGCGAGCGCGGCCGACTGGAACACCGCGACGCGCACCCGGCCGGTCACCGACTCCCCCGAGGCCGCGAGCGCCGCCTCCGCCCGCTCGAGCAGGGCCATCACCTCGCCGGCCGCCTCGACCAGGATCTCGGCCTGGGGTGTGAGCTGCACGCGCCGGCCCGCCTTCCGCAGCAGCTCGACGCCGGCCTCGCGCTCGAGCACGGCGAGCTGCTGCGAGACGGCCGAGGGACTGTAGGCGAGGGCCTCGGCCGCGGCGGCGAGAGTGCCGCGGATGGCCACCTCGCGGAGCAGGACCAGGCGGCGGACATCGAGCACGGCGTCCCTCCGATCGTTCAGCTGAGCTGACCGGTACCGGTAAGGAACGGTCGCTTCTGCTCAACGGTAGTCGGTCGAATACTGAAGGCACCCACCTCAGAGCAGAAGGACCGCACCATGACGGATCTCGCCAGCCCCGCTCTCGCCACCGGCCCCGCCGCCGACGGCCCGTCCGCCGATTCGATCGATCCCCGGCTGGTCGACGAGAGCGTCGCCCTGGTGCGGCGCTGGCTGCGCGAGGCGTCCGCGATCCCGATCGACGCCTCCGGGGCGCAGCTGGCGGGCGTGCTGAAGGACCCGACCGGCCTGGACTTCACGGTCGGCTTCGTCGACGGCGTCGTCCGACCTGAGGACACCCGCGTCGCGGCGGCGGCGCTGAAGGCGATCGCGGGCGGCGTGCCGTCCTTCCTCCCGGCTCCGATGCGCGGCGCGGTCGCCCTCGGCGGCGTCATGGCGCCGCTCCTCCCGGACGTCGTGGTGCCGATCGCGCGCCGGGTGCTGCGACGGATGGTCGGCCACCTGATCATCGACGCGACCGACTCGCGCCTGGGCCCGGCCATCGCCGCGATCCGCCGCGACGGCGTCCGGCTCAACATGAACCTGCTCGGCGAGGCCGTCCTCGGCCGCGAGGAGGCCCACCGCCGCCTGGAGGGGACGCACCGGCTCCTCGCCCGCGACGACGTCGACTACGTCTCGATCAAGGTCTCCTCGAGCACCGCCCCGCACAACCCGTGGGCCTTCGACGCCGCGGTCGACGACATCGTCGAGGAGCTGGCGCCGCTGTTCGCCCGGGCCGCCGCCTCCTCGCCGCAGAAGTTCATCAACCTCGACATGGAGGAGTACAAGGACCTCGACCTCACCATCGCGGTCTTCACCCGCATCCTCGACCGGCCGGAGTTCCTCGGCCTCGAGGCCGGCATCGTGCTGCAGGCCTACCTGCCCGACGCGCTCTCGGCGATGATCCGCCTCCAGGAGTGGAGCGCCGCCCGCCGGGCCCGCGGCGGCGCCGGCATCAAGGTGCGCCTGGTGAAGGGCGCGAACCTGCCGATGGAGCAGGTCGAGGCCTCGGTCCACGGCTGGCCGCTGGCGACCTGGAGCAGCAAGCAGGACTCCGACACGAACTACAAGCGCGTCGTCGACTACGCGCTGCACCCGGAGCGGATCCGCAACGTGCGGGTCGGCGTCGCCGGGCACAACCTCTTCGACGTCGCGTACTCGTGGCTGCTCGCCGGCACCCGCGGCGTCCGCGAGGGGATCGAGTACGAGATGCTCCTCGGCATGGCCCAGGGCCAGGCGGAGGCGGTGCGCCGCACGGTCGGCTCGCTCCTGCTCTACACGCCGGTCGTCGCGCCGGCCGAGTTCGACGTGGCGATCGCGTACCTGATCCGCCGGCTGGAGGAGGGCGCGTCGAGCCAGAACTTCATGTCGGCCGTCTTCGAGCTCGAGGCCGACCCGGCGCTCTTCGCGCGGGAGGAGGAGCGGTTCCGCGCCTCCGTCGCCGCCCTCGACGGGGCAGTCCCCCCGGCGCACCGCGTGCCCGACCGGTTCGCCGCGAGCGGTCGTCCGGGACCGGGCGACTTCCGCAGCACCCCCGACACCGACCCGTCCGTCGCCGCGAACCGCGAGTGGGCGCAGGCGATCCTCGCGCGCGTCCCCTCCTCCCGGGCCGGCGCCGACGCGATCGAGGCCGCCACGATCGGCACCCTCGACGAGCTGGAGTCGGTGCTCTCCGGCGCCCGCGGCAGCGGCTGGAGCGACGTCCCGGCCGAGGAGCGTGCCCGCATCCTGCACCGGGCCGGCGACGAGCTGGAGGCGCGCCGCGCCGAGCTGCTCGAGGTCATGGCGGCCGAGGGCGGCAAGACCCTCGACCAGGGCGACCCCGAGGTCTCGGAGGCCGTGGACTTCGCCCACTACTACGCCGAGCGCGCCCTCGAGCTCGACGCGGTCGACGGCGCCCGCTTCCACCCGGCCGCGCTGACCCTGGTCACTCCGCCGTGGAACTTCCCGGTCGCGATCCCGGCCGGCGGCGTCCTCGCGGCGCTCGCGGCCGGCTCCGCCGTGGTGCTCAAGCCCGCCGGTCCGACCGCGCGCTGCGGCGCCGTGGTGGCGGAGGCGCTGTGGGCGGCGGGCGTGCCTCGCGAGGCCCTGCGCCTGCTCCGCCTGCCGGAGGAGGAGCTGGGGCGCGACCTGATCGCCTCCCCGCAGGTCGACCGGGTGATCCTCACCGGCGCCTACGAGACGGCGGAGCTGTTCCGCTCCTTCCGGAACGACCTCCCGCTGCTCGCCGAGACGAGCGGCAAGAACGCGATCGTGGTCACCCCCTCGGCCGACCTCGACCTGGCGGTGAAGGACGTGGTGGCGAGCGCCTTCGGGCACGCGGGCCAGAAGTGCTCCGCCGCCTCGCTCGTGGTGCTGGTGGGCTCCGTCGCGCGCTCGAAGCGGTTCCGCGCGCAGCTGCTCGACGCGGTCTCCTCCCTCACGGTCGGCTACCCGACCGACCCCGCGACGCGGATGGGGCCGGTGATCGAACCCGCCGAGGGCAAGCTGCTGCGCGGCCTGACCGCGCTCGGCGCCGGTGAGACCTGGCTGCTGCAGCCGCGGAGCCTCGACGACTCCGGACGCCTGTGGAGCCCCGGCGTCCGCGACGGCGTGCGCCGCGGGTCCGAGTTCCACCGCACCGAGTACTTCGGGCCGATCCTCGGGATCATGACGGCGGCGACCCTCGACGAGGCGATCGCGATCGTCAACGAGGTCGACTACGGGCTCACCTCGGGCCTGCACGCGCTCGACCCGGAGGAGATCGGCACCTGGCTCGACGGGATCGAGGCGGGCAACCTCTACGTGAACCGCGGGATCACCGGGGCGATCGTGCAGCGCCAGCCGTTCGGCGGCTGGAAGAAGTCGGCGGTCGGCCCGGGCACCAAAGCGGGCGGGCCGGACTACCTGCTCGGCCTGGGCTCCTGGACCGCGGCGCCGTCGGAGGCGACCGCTCCGGTCGTCGGACCGGCCGCCCGCCTGCTCGCCGCGTCGCGCGCGGAGCTCCCGGCGGAGGAGCACGCCGCGGTGGAGCGGACGGCGCGCAGCTGCGCGGTGGCGTGGGCCGCGAGCGCTCCTCGCGACGTGACGGGGCTGGAGGCGGAGCGCAACGTCTTCCGCCGCCTGCCCTACGACTCCGCCGTGCTGGTGCGCTTGGCCGCCGGGGAGCCGCTGGGCTCGCTCGTGCGGGCGGCCGTCGCGGCGGCGACCGCGCAGGCACGGGTGGTCGTCTCGAGCGCCGCGGCGCTGCCTCCGCAGCTCGCCGCCGGTCTCGACGAGGCGGCCGGCGCCGTCGTGGTCGAGGACGACGCGGCGTGGGAGGCGCGGGTGCGCGCGCACGGCGCCGGACGGGTGCGCCTGCTGGGCGCGTCCGCCGCGACGGTGACGGCCGCGACGGGCGGGCGCCCCGACCTCGCGGTCTACGCGGGCGCGGCGACCGAGGCGGGCCGGCTGGAGCTGCTGCCGTTCCTCCGCGAGCAGGCCGTGTCGATCACGGCCCACCGCTTCGGCACGCCTGACCACCTCACGGACGGGCTGCTCTGACCGGCGTGATCCGACCGGCGTGATCCGACCGCCGTGATCCGACCGCCCGCCGCGAGATCCCGCTCCGGTACGCCCGCTCCCGCGCGTCGCGTACCGGAGCGGCGTCTCGCGGGAGAGGGCGACGGAGGGACGACGGGGCGGAGAGGGATCAGCCGCAGGCCGCACGTCAGTCCGCGTCAGCTCCGCGACGGGGCCGCAGGGGTGGAGCGCGCGTCGTTGCTGGTGCGCGGGCCCTCCGGGAGGAGCGCGGCGCGTCCCCCGCCCGATCGACGGCGGCGGCCGGGGTCAGCAGGATGTGCGCATGACCCGCCAGGAGAACGGCCGGCGCACCGCCGCGCCCGCCCGCGCGCCACGCACGCGCCCGACCGTCGGCTCCGCCTTCGACCCGCGGTCGAACAGCATCAACGCCCTGCGGCTCGGGCTGGCGGTCCTCGTCATCGTGTCGCACTCCTTCCCCCTCGGCGGCTACGGAGACGACCCCGGGTTCGGAGGCTCGACCCTCGGCGCCTGGGCGGTCGGCGGGTTCTTCGCCACCTCCGGCTTCCTGATCACCGCGAGCCGGCTGCGCTCGCGATCGCTGGTCGACTTCCTCCGGCGGCGCTTCCTCCGCATCTATCCCGCCTTCCTCGTCTCGCTCCTGGTCGTGGCCTTCGTCGCCGCACCGCTCGCGTCGCTCCTCCTCGGAGCCGGCGAGTACAGCGCGGCCGGGGCGGTGCGCTTCGTGGTCGCCAATGCGGCCCTCTACATCCGGGAGTACGGCATCGCGGGGATGCTCGGCTCCGTGCCCTACCCGGGCGCGTGGAACGGCTCGCTCTGGAGCCTGTTCTACGAGTTCGTCAGCTACGTCGTGATCGGCCTGCTCGTCTCCCTGGCGCCCGCGCGCTGGGTGCGCCCCCTCGTGGTCGCGGGATTCGCGGGCCTCACCCTCGTCGCGGCGGTGCTCGCGTCGGACCTCGTCCCGTTCCCGGCGCCCCTCAACCAGACGGTGACGCTCGTCGGGTACTTCCTCGCCGGCGCGCTCGTGCACCTGTACCGCGACCGCCTCCCCCTGACGGGCGCGCTCACCGCTGCCGCGGCCGTGCTGCTCGTCCTCGTGATCGCGGCCGGCCTCTACCGCGTGCTCGCCGGCCTCCCCCTCGCCTATCTGATGGTCGCGCTCGGCGCCCGGCTCCCCCTGCGTCGAGTGGGCGCGACCCACGACGTCTCCTACGGGATGTACATCTACGCGTTCCCCGTGCAGCAGCTGCTCTCGCTGGCGATCGTCGGAGCCGGAGCCGCCGTGCCGCTCTGGGCGTACATCGCGCTCTCGGTCGCAGCGACCGTCCCCCTCGCGTGGGCGAGCTGGCTGCTGGTCGAGCGCCCCGCGATGCGGCTGAAGCGCCTCACCGCCCGGGCTCCCGTCGACGTCGAGGGCCTCGAGGTGCGCTTCCCGGGGGCGGGGACGCCGGTGCCGCAGCAGCTCGCCCTGCTGGCCGCGTCCCGCCGCCTCGTGCTGACGAACTCGA
>NZ_PSTO01000066.1:0-1507 GCF_002930975.1 Rathayibacter sp. AY1A3
GGTTAAACAGCGATGGCCACCCATTTCTGGGTGGCCATCGTGAATGGTGTCCGGCGGTGTCCTACTCTCCCACAGGGTCCCCCCTGCAGTACCATCGGCGCTGAGAGTCTTAGCTTCCGGGTTCGGAATGTGACCGGGCGTTTCCCTCTCGCTATGGCCGCCGTAACCCTGGCGACACACGCACCCGAGGGCACATGGTCAAATCTGGGTTACACGCCGTGCGTGTATTCAATTGTTCCGCTCCTCCCGAAGGAGGATGCGGGGTGCCCGTCTTCTGGGAACCACAAAGTGGACGCAAGCAATCTCTGACCACTCCTACCAGCCTTTACAACGGTATGAGTGTAGTGATTATCAAGTTATCGGCTTATTAGTACCGGTCAGCTCCGACAGTCTTTAGTCCTGTCTTCCACATCCGGCCTATCAACCCAGTCGTCTGGCTGGGAGCCTCTCCCCCGAAGGGATGGAAATCTCATCTCGAAGCCGGCTTCCCGCTTAGATGCTTTCAGCGGTTATCCGTTCCGAACGTAGCTAATCAGCGGTGCTCCTGGCGGAACAACTGACACACCAGAGGTTCGTCCATCCCGGTCCTCTCGTACTAGGGATAGATCTTCTCAAATTTCCTGCGCGCGCAGCGGATAGGGACCGAACTGTCTCACGACGTTCTAAACCCAGCTCGCGTACCGCTTTAATGGGCGAACAGCCCAACCCTTGGGACCTACTCCAGCCCCAGGATGCGACGAGCCGACATCGAGGTGCCAAACCATGCCGTCGATATGGACTCTTGGGCAAGATCAGCCTGTTATCCCCGAGGTACCTTTTATCCGTTGAGCGACAGCGCTTCCACAAGCCACTGCCGGATCACTAGTCCCGACTTTCGTCCCTGCTCGACTTGTCAGTCTCACAGTCAAGCTCCCTTGTGCACTTACACTCGCCACCTGATTGCCAACCAGGTTGAGGGAACCTTTGGGCGCCTCCGTTACTCTTTGGGAGGCAACCGCCCCAGTTAAACTACCCATCAGGCACTGTCCCTGAACCCGATTAGGGTCCGAAGTTAGATATCCAGAGTGACCAGAGTGGTATTTCAACAATGACTCCACGAACACTAGCGTGCCCGCTTCAACGTCTCCCACCTATCCTACACAAGCCACACCGAACACCAATACCAAACTATAGTAAAGGTCACGGGGTCTTTCCGTCCTGCTGCGCGTAACGAGCATCTTTACTCGTAATGCAATTTCGCCGAGTTCGCGGTTGAGACAGCTGGGAAGTCGTTACGCCATTCGTGCAGGTCGGAACTTACCCGACAAGGAATTTCGCTACCTTAGGATGGTTATAGTTACCACCGCCGTTTACTGGGGCTTAAATTCTCAGCTTCGCCTTGCGGCTAACCGTTCCTCTTAACCTTCCAGCACCGGGCAGGCGTCAGTCCGTATACATCGTCTTGCGACTTAGCACGGACCTGTGTTTTTAGTAAACAGTCGCTTCCCACTGGTCTCTGCGGCCATCG
>NZ_PSTO01000066.1:1600-5391 GCF_002930975.1 Rathayibacter sp. AY1A3
GGATCGTACGCTAGGCCCAACGCTTCACCCCGAAGGGATCCATCAAAGGGATTCAGATACTTAGCACTACTGGATTGTCTTGGGCGGTTCTTCGCCGGTACGGGAATATCAACCCGTTGTCCATCGACTACGCCTGTCGGCCTCGCCTTAGGTCCCGACTTACCCAGGGAAGATTAGCTTGACCCTGGAACCCTTGGTCTTCCGGAGGACGGGTTTCTCACCCGTCTTTCGCTACTCATGCCTGCATTCTCACTCGTGTGGCATCCACGGCTGGTTCACACCGCCGCTTCACTCGCCACACGACGCTCTCCTACCCATCAACACGGCTGGACCACGAAGGCCTACCACTAATGTCAATGCCACAACTTCGGTGGCGT
The DNA here is from genome assembly GCF_002930975.1 of Rathayibacter sp. AY1A3. NCBI lineage: Bacteria > Bacillati > Actinomycetota > Actinomycetes > Micrococcales > Microbacteriaceae > Rathayibacter > Rathayibacter sp. AY1A3. The sequence goes on from NZ_PSTO01000066.1 coordinate 1,978, forward strand.
GCTTGAGCCCCGTTACATTGTCGGCGCGGAATCACTTGACCAGTGAGCTATTACGCACTCTTTCAAGGGTGGCTGCTTCTAAGCCAACCTCCTGGTTGTCTGTGCAACTCCACATCCTTTCCCACTTAGCACGCGCTTAGGGACCTTAGTTGGTGGTCTGGGTTGTTTCCCTCTCGACTATGAAGCTTATCCCCCACAGTCTCACTGCTGCGCTCTCACTTACCGGCATTCGGAGTTTGGCTGACGTCAGTAAGCTTTTGGGCCCCATCGGCCATCCAGTAGCTCTACCTCCGGCAAGAAACACGCAACGCTGCACCTAAATGCATTTCGGAGAGAACCAGCTATCACGAAGTTTGATTGGCCTTTCACCCCTATCCACAGCTCATCCCCTCCATTTTCAACTGAAGTGGGTTCGGTCCTCCACGACGTCTTACCGTCGCTTCAACCTGGCCATGGATAGATCACTTCGCTTCGGGTCTAGACCCTGCGACTGAATCGCCCTATTCGGACTCGCTTTCGCTACGGCTGCCCCACACGGGTTAACCTCGCCACAGAGCACTAACTCGCAGGCTCATTCTTCAAAAGGCACGCCGTCACCCCTACAAGGAGGCTCCGACGGTTTGTAAGCAAACGGTTTCAGGTACTATTTCACTCCCCTCCCGGGGTACTTTTCACCTTTCCCTCACGGTACTTGTCCGCTATCGGTCATCTGGGAGTATTTAGGCTTATCAGGTGGTCCTGACAGATTCACACGGGATTTCTCGGGCCCCGTGCTACTTGGGATACTCTTCACGCCATAACACCATTTCGACTACGGGGCTCGCACCCGCTCTGGCCAGGCGTTCAAACCTGTTCGTCTATGATGCGCTGTAACGTTCACCGGCCGGCAGACCGGAACGAAAAGTCCCACAACCCCGGCCATGCAACCCCTGCCGGGTATCACACATGACTCGGTTTAGCCTCTTCCGCGTTCGCTCGCCACTACTGACGGAATCACTGTTGTTTTCTCTTCCTGTGGGTACTGAGATGTTTCACTTCCCCACGTTCCCTCTACCCGCCCTATATATTCAGGCGGGAGTCACCAGGTCACCACAAGGGGCCTGGCGGGGTTTCCCCATTCGGAAATCCTCGGATCACAGCTCGTTTATCAGCTCCCCGAGGCTTATCGCAGATTACGACGTCCTTCTTCGGCTCCAGATGCCAAGGCATTCACCGTTTGCTCTTATGAACTTGCTAATCACATGAGTTAAGAAACTACAACTCGAAAAGTTGCAGATCCAATGATTTGCATGACCGCAGCCCGAAAGCCGCGCCATGCGAATCTTGTCGATCCACGACCGAAGCCGTGAATCTAAGATGCTCGCGTCCACTGTGTAGTTCTCAAAATACGGGCGGTATCCCTCTCCCACACACCCAGGCGTGAGAAAAGGATCCGGAGAGTCGACCCCGCCACCCGAAGGCAGCCGGCCCGGTCCCTCAGGACCCAACAGCGTGCATGTACCCGACTCCACCGCCCCGACGCGTTCCCAACCCGAAGGCTGTACTGACGCGAGACGATCTCACCGAGCACCTAGTTCAATGTTCCACCCATGAGCTACCAGCAAAGACATTCGCTTTGATCTGGCGCCTGGAACACCCTGCGGTGTCCAGATGCTCCTTAGAAAGGAGGTGATCCAGCCGCACCTTCCGGTACGGCTACCTTGTTACGACTTAGTCCTAATCACCGATCCCACCTTCGACAGCTCCCTCCTTGCGGTTAGGCCACTGGCTTCGGGTGTTACCGACTTTCATGACTTGACGGGCGGTGTGTACAAGGCCCGGGAACGTATTCACCGCAGCGTTGCTGATCTGCGATTACTAGCGACTCCGACTTCATGAGGTCGAGTTGCAGACCTCAATCCGAACTGAGACCGGCTTTTTGGGATTCGCTCCACCTTACGGTATCGCAGCCCTTTGTACCGGCCATTGTAGCATGCGTGAAGCCCAAGACATAAGGGGCATGATGATTTGACGTCATCCCCACCTTCCTCCGAGTTGACCCCGGCAGTCTCCTATGAGTTCCCACCATGACGTGCTGGCAACATAGAACGAGGGTTGCGCTCGTTGCGGGACTTAACCCAACATCTCACGACACGAGCTGACGACAACCATGCACCACCTGTATACCGACCTTGCGGGGCAACCATTTCTGGAAGTTTCCGGTATATGTCAAGCCTTGGTAAGGTTCTTCGCGTTGCATCGAATTAATCCGCATGCTCCGCCGCTTGTGCGGGCCCCCGTCAATTCCTTTGAGTTTTAGCCTTGCGGCCGTACTCCCCAGGCGGGGAACTTAATGCGTTAGCTGCGACACGGAGACCGTGGAAAGGTCCCCACATCTAGTTCCCAACGTTTACGGCGTGGACTACCAGGGTATCTAATCCTGTTCGCTCCCCACGCTTTCGCTCCTCAGCGTCAGTAACGGCCCAGAGAACTGCCTTCGCCATCGGTGTTCCTCCTGATATCTGCGCATTCCACCGCTACACCAGGAATTCCATTCTCCCCTACCGCACTCTAGTCTGCCCGTACCCACTGCAGGCCCGAGGTTGAGCCTCGGGTTTTCACAGCAGACGCGACAAACCGCCTACGAGCTCTTTACGCCCAATAATTCCGGACAACGCTTGCACCCTACGTATTACCGCGGCTGCTGGCACGTAGTTAGCCGGTGCTTTTTCTGCAGGTACCGTCAAGCCGAAGCCCTTCTTCCCTACTAAAAGAGGTTTACAACCCGAAGGCCGTCATCCCCCACGCGGCGTTGCTGCATCAGGCTTTCGCCCATTGTGCAATATTCCCCACTGCTGCCTCCCGTAGGAGTCTGGGCCGTGTCTCAGTCCCAGTGTGGCCGGTCACCCTCTCAGGCCGGCTACCCGTCGTCGCCTTGGTGAGCCATTACCTCACCAACTAGCTGATAGGCCGCGAGTCCATCCTTGACCGAAAAACTTTCCACCCGCACCCGATGCCGGGGCAGGTCGTATCCGGTATTAGACGCCGTTTCCAGCGCTTATCCCAGAGTCAAGGGCAGGTTACTCACGTGTTACTCACCCGTTCGCCACTAATCCACCCAGCAAGCTGGGCTTCATCGTTCGACTTGCATGTGTTAAGCACGCCGCCAGCGTTCGTCCTGAGCCAGGATCAAACTCTCCGTAAAAAAATTACGACCCCCAACCCCGAAGAGAAGGAGAGTCAAGTTTGACCTCTAGCAAATAAGACATCTCTCCGACCCGAAAGCCGGAAGCTGACATCAATTTCCAAAGGAATCCCAACCCGATCCGAAGATCAAGGCCGGGGTATAAAATTGGCATTGAACATAGTGCACGCTGTTGAGTTCTCAAGAATCGGACACATCCCGCCTCCACACCAGAACGGTGCTTCACAACG
>NZ_PSTO01000067.1:0-5365 GCF_002930975.1 Rathayibacter sp. AY1A3
CCGTGATCGCGCGAGGGCTCCCGACGTCCGTGTCACCCACCGGCCGCGGGTCCGCGTCACCCGCCGACCCGAGCGGCGGCAGCTGGAGGGGTGGATCGAGCGGACGGAGGAGTCGACGACGCGGCGCGCGCGGATCCGCTCGGGTCGGCGGGTGACGCGGACCCGCGGCCGGTGGGTGACACGGACGTCGGGAGCCCTCGCGCGATCACGGCGGGCGGCGCCAGGAGGACGAAGGAGCCGTCGTCGGGGGCGGACGTCGGCGCGAGCACCTCGGCGAGCCGGCCGCCGATCATCGGCGCGGCCCGGGGCAGGCGCGGCGAGGCGAGCTCGGCGCAGTCGGGGCACCAGGAGGAGCGGCGCCGCTCCCGGCCGGGACGGTGGCGCTGCTCCTCGGGAGTGGCGACGAAGACATGTCCGGCGTCGCAGAGCCAGCACAGGTACACGTCGGCCGCGGGCGGGATCTGGCTGAGCACGATGCCCTCGTTGTACTCGGGCCGGTACTGCCGCACCAGGACGGGGTAGGACGCCCATGCCTCCCGGTAGGTGCCGACCGCGTAGGGGACGTCGGCGCCACGCGAGAACCGCCGCCGCTGCCACCACCGCCCGATCGCCTCCGCCACCCTCCGCACGCTACGCGCGACCACCGACGCGGAAGCGGCGCCCGCGTGCGCGGGCGGGATCTCGAGACGCCCTCCGGGCTGCTCGATCAGCATGCGCGGCGGAAGGGACCCTCCACCCGCGATGCTGTGCTCCCGGCCGACTAGGTGACGGCGGAGCCGTCCCTTACCTAGTGAGCGGAGTCCTGCTCGTCGATGTCCGCGATCTCGGCCTCGTCGGGCTTGAACGTCAGCGAGAACATGGCGATCGCGACGAGCACGACGATGAAGGCGACGCCGAACGAGATGAGCGCGACGACCGGCTCGCGGGTCGAGAGCATGACGACGAGGCCGACGAAGGCCGCCATCACCGCGGAGAAGCCGATGAGCTCGAGCGGGCGCAGGCGGTCCTTGCGGGTCGGCTGGAACGTGCGGGGCGTGAACTCGCCGGGGTCGCGTGCCGGGGCGGAGTCGGCCGCCGGGGCGGAGTCGGCCGCCGAGGCGCGGTCGGCGGGAGAGGCGGGGTCGGGCTGCTGGCCTTCGGCGGTCATCGGTCTCCTCCGGAGGTCGGTGTCGTGGGGGCGACGGGATCGTGTCCGGTGGCTGCGTCGGCGCCGGCGGCCCATTTGAGCGAGAACGCCGCGATGGCGAGGAACACGGCGACCATCACGGCGTAGGCGCCGAGGAGGCCGACGGTGACGACGGGGTGCGGCGGGAGGAGTCCGAAGGCGGCGCCGAGGAGCATCGTGCCGATGCCGACGATCACGGAGTCGCGGGCGGCGAGGCCCTGACCGCGGCGGCCGCTCGAGAACTCGAGGAAGCCGGAGAGCAGCGCCCAGCCGGCGACGAGGGCGACGAAGGAGAGCAGGTTGGCGACCGGGAGCGCGACGAGCGCCGCGACTCCGGCGACCAGGGTGAGCACCGCGGAGCCGAGGGCGAGCGGGCGGGCCCGGCCGCTCCAGCTGCGGAGCCCGAGGGCGAGCGAGACGGCGCCGGTCGCGATCGCGAAGCCGCCGAAGACGGCGAGGCCGAAGGCGGGCCCGTGGTCGGGTGAGAAGGTGACGACGCAGCCGGCGACCGCCGCGATCACGGCGCGCGCGAGGGGCAGGGTCCACAGGCGGCGGTCGGAGTCGGCGGCGATGGCCACGGTCGAGCCTCTCTGGGATGGAGGGAGAAGGCGTCCGGGAGCGGACGGCTGGGCGCGCGGCGGCACGGCGACGCGGACTCCACCGATTTTACGCTCCCGCGGCTCCGCCCAGGCCCGGAGCGGGGCCCGGGGCGCGATCCGGGGCGAAGTCGCAGGCGGCTCAGCCGAGCCAGACCTCCTCGACCCGCGGGAACACGGCGTCGGCGGAGAAGCGCTCGCGGAAGCGCGCCCCGGCCTTCTCGACGACCTCGGCACGGGCGTCCTCGTCGGTGATGAGCTCGGTCAGCGCGGCGGCGAGGCCCTCCACGTCTCCGGGCGCGACCACGCGGCCGCAGCCGTCGCCGAGGACCTCGGGGATGCCGCCGACCGCGGTCGAGACGACGGCGGCGTCGCGGGCGAGTGCCTCGAGGATGAAGATCGGCATCGCCTCGTCGCGCGAGGGCAGGACGGCGATGGACGCCTCGTCGAGCAGGGCGAGCAGGCGGGCGTTCTCGAGCGAGCCGAGGAACTCGATCCCCGGGACGCCGCGGTCGACGACCTCCGGCTCGCGGATCGGACCGGCGACCAGCAGGCGCCAGCCCTCCTTGCCCTCGACCTCCGCCCACGCCTTCTGCAGCACGTCGACGCCCTTGCGGTGGCTGACGACGCCGCCGAAGACGACGGTGCGGGTCTTCTCGCGCGGGGTGCCCTGCTCGAGCGCGTTCGGCACGAGGTGCACGCGCTCGGCGGGGACGTAGCGGCGGCAGATCGCCGAGGTCTCCTCCGAGAGCGAGATGATCTCGTCCGCGCTGCGCAGCACGTCCTTCACCAGGCGCGGGTGCGCGGCGGTGAAGGCGGCGAACTCGCTGCCGTGCAGGTGGGCGACCGTGCGCAGGCCCAGGCGGTGCGCGAGGCGGAGGAGGGACCCCTCGCGGAGGAACGAGCCGCGCTCCGAGAGGTGGACGACGATCACGGCGCCGGGCTCCCGGCGCGCGATCGCGACGATGCGGGCGGCGGCGCCGGCGGCCAGGCGGGCCGCGGCGACGTGCTCGCCCGGAGCGGTGCGGGAGGAGATCACCCGGACGTCCGAGCGCTCGAACGGCCAGCGCAGGTACCCGTTGACGACCTGCGTCATGCCTCCGGGGACCTCTCCGCTGCGGCCGACGTGGTACACCCGCGTCTTCGGGCCGGCAGGGGCTGCCGCGGCGGCCGGGCGGCTGCGGGGCGGCACGGCGAGCAGCGCCTGGATGTCGTCGCGGACGCCGCGGAGGCGCCCGCGGGCGACGAGCAGCTTCTCGAGCAGCTCGCTCCGGCGGGCGACCACGGCGGAGAAGGTCTCGACGCCGGCGGCCGGGGTCGTCCGGGACATGTCGACGGTGACGTCGTGGATCCCGATGGTCTCGAAGTGGCGCGAGGCCTTCGTCGATCCGTCCATCTGCAGGCTCACCGGGGCGGCGCCCTCGGTGAACGCCATGATGATCACGTGCAGCCGGTCGCTCATCGCGACGCGGGCCGTGCGGTAGAGCTCGCGCAGCAGGATCTCGTGCTCGTCGTGGGTGTGCGCCGGATCCCAGTCGAGGATGTCCGCGTCGAGGTCGGCGGCGAGACGGCGGGAGCGCTCGGCGTCGACGGCGACCTGCGTGACGACGACGATGTCGAGGTCCTCGCGCTCGGCGAAGCCCTTGATCGCGGCCAGCCACTCCTGCTCGGGGTAGGGGCGGGCGTCCACCTCGTGGTCCTCGCGGAGGGAGAGGACCAGCACGCGCCGCTCCTCGTCGGGCTGCGCGGCGAACGCGGTCAGCTCCGCATCGCTCGAGCCCTCGCCGTAGCCGAGGTCGGGCATGGCGGCGCCGACGCGCATGTAGCCGGCGGTCTTGTCGTCGCGCCAGCGGGTGTAGCTCGAGAGCGCCATCGAGGGCCACATGATCGCGCGGGGCAGCGGGGCGAAGTTGCGGGTGCCCACGCCGGCGCGGATCACGCGGCCGCCGCCGAGGCGCACCAGGGCGATGCCCGGGAGCATCACGAGGTGCTCCTTCATCCCGATCAGGGTCAGCTGGATCTCCCCCGGCTTGAACACCGAGTTCGCCCGGCCGGCGAGGGCCTCGCGGGCGAGCGCCGCGTACCAGCGCAGGAGCGAGCGGTACACCGTGTCGTCCGGGCCCAGGCGCAGGCCGTCGTCGTAGCCCCACGGCGAGTGGCCCACGTAGACGTGGAGCGGACCCGACTCGCGGAGCCAGTCGAGGAGCTGGCGACGCAGGATGATGTCGCCGATGTTCTCGTACTGGCCGCGGCCGACGGCGAAGATCGATCGGGCAGGTGTCACGGGCGGGCCTTTCGGAGGGGTTCGCGTGGGGGTGACCGGTGCGGAGCGGGGAGCGTCGCGGGTCTCCCCGGTCGATCCTCCTGCCGCGCTGCCGTCGTGGGCCGGGCCGGCCGGGCTCCGCAGGAGCGGGCTCGGGGCCGATGGCGCCCCGGGCAGACTAGCGCAGGCGGGCTCGGCGGCTCGAGGAGGAGTGCTCGCGTCAACAGCCGTTGGTGACCAGGAAGGCCTTGAGGAACGCGCCCGTCTGGTAGACGTACTGGTTCACCAGGTAGTCCAGGCCCATCGGCTCCCCCGAGGGCACCATCGAGAGCTCGCCGGAGTAGCAGCGCTCGATGATCATCTCGGCGCGCACGAGGTGGGAGGCGTTGGTGATCACGATGACGTGGTCCCAGCCGTACTGCTCGGCCATGTCGCGCAGCTGCCGGGCCTCTCCCTGGGTCGTGAGCGGGTCGGCGGAGTAGCAGAGGACGTCGCCGCCGGGCTCGTTGCACTTCTTGTACTTCTTGGCCTCGTAGGGAGCGTTCATCTCGCCGGGGCCGACCGAGAGCACCATCGTGTCCGTCGCCCCGGAGGTGATGATCCGGCGGGCGAACTCGACGCGTGCCCTCGTGGAGGGGCCCAGCACGAAGACCGCGTCCGCCTGCTCGGGGATCGGGTCGATCGGGGGCGTGACGTAGAGCGGGATCCCGGCGCCGAAGAGGGCGAGCACCACGAGGGGGACGAGCAGGAGCCGTCCGATCACGGTGCGAGCGCGGACCCGGGGGCGTCTCGGGCGCTCCCGGGACGGCGGGGTGGACGGGCGGTCGCCGGTCGCGGTCGTGGCCGTGTCCATCGCGTCCTCCCTCTCGTCGGGACCGCCGCTCGCCCGCGGCGGGTGATCCGCGACGCGGGTGCGACGGCGATCACCAGTGGACAGCCCATCATCGCAGTGTTTCGGCGCGGGGTCGGCCCGGTGAACGCCCGGTCAATTCTCTCGCCCAGCGGCCCGGCCCGGGGCCGTGTCCAGAGTCGCCGGATAGGGTCGCCGTTCCTCGACCGAGCAGCACTCCCCCTCGTCCATTCCGCGGACGGGCATCCCCGGAGTCTCCTCCCGATCCGACATCCGCCCTCCGATCCGTCGTCGACAGCGCGTGTGACCGTTCCGTGTACACGCATGCGCGGCGGTTCGCCAGTCCTTCAGCGGAATCGCTGATATAAGCCCGACCACCACGCCCGAATGGGGCACTACAACCTGAATCCGTCTCATCCAGCCATCAGTCGCAAGGCCCGTCTATAGCGTCGGGAGGACCAGCACCACCCCCTTGAGCAGCCCCCTCGAAC
>NZ_PSTO01000068.1:0-4535 GCF_002930975.1 Rathayibacter sp. AY1A3
GGTCCACTTCAGCACCGCAGCGCCGAGATCGGGCGCCTGGAGCGCCGCAGCGGCGCCGACTGTGTCGACCGAGCCGTCGATGCCGAGCGAGAGCATGTTCAGCCGGTTGGTGAGCACCGTCGAGCCGTCAGGCAGTGTCGTGAGGGCGAACTGCTGCCGGTAGGAGCGCAGGCGCGCCGTCAGCTCGAGGCGTGCGCCCGGGTCCCGCTGCGTGCCCACGAGGGTCAGCATCGACCCCGTCGCCGCGTTCTCGAGGGAGTAGTAGCCGTCGTCGACCGGCCGGGGGATCCAGACCTGCGTCTGGTCCGTGGAGCGCGCGGACTGGGTCACTCCGCTCGCCGCGCCGGTCAGCGCGTGTCCGCTGCGAGCGTTGACGATGCTCACCGGAACGTCCGCCCGCAGGTCGGGCCTGCGGACCGGCTTGGTGAGGCGCCCGCCGATCTTCACTCCGTTGACGTTGCTGTACCCGCCTCGGCCTTCGAGGACCTCGAAGCGGACGTACGCGACGTCGCGCGGTGCCCACTCGAGCGTCTTCGGCGTCGGATCGGGCGCCCAGGTGGGCGCTCCGACCTCGATGTACGTCACTCCGTCGGTCGAGACCGAGACCCGGGCGCGAGTGACGTCGCCGTCGGTGCCGTTGCGCCGCCACTGCTTCGGGAGGTACTGGAACGTGGTGACGTCGGACCAGACCCCGCCGAGGTCCAGGGTGAGGGTCGCCGGGAGCGCCAGCGCCCCTGTGCCCGGCCAGGTCGACCAGCAGGTCTCGACGTTCACGTCGCCGCGGCCGTCGATGGCCAGGTACGGTCCCTCCGTGGCGCGGTAGGCGGACGCGTGGGCGGCGACCGGCACCACGGGCCATTCGACCTTGACGGGCTGCGCCGGAAGGGCGGGGCGCGCGGTGTTCGGACCGGCCCAGGCCTGCCCGACCTCCGCGAGGCGCGCCACGATGTTCGCGTCCAGCCTGCCGTCGCGGTTCGGGGGGCAGTTCAGCAGGAACGACGTGAACCGGGGCTCGGTCACCGCCAGGTGGTCGAGGATGTCGGCGCGCGACATCAGCCCCTCGGTGGGAGTCGAGGGGTGCCAGAACCAGCCGTTGCTGATCGTCTGCCCCTGCACGCCCGCCTGGATGTTGCCGGCCGGCACCGTGATGCCGAGGGGCTCCTCCCAGAAGATGGCGTCGCCGAGCCAGGGCTGGGTCACGGCGCAGATGTCGGTGAGCAGGCAGTCGGGCTGCAGCTCCTTGACCAGCTGGTGGATGCGGCGGTAGTTGATCGCCTGCTGGCCCATCTGCCAGGTGTATCCGTCGGTCATCAGCAGGTCGATGTCGCCGTAGTTCGTCAGCAGCTCGGTGAGCTGGCCGAGGATGATGTCCATGTCGAGCGGGTCGGGCGCCTGGGTCTGATCGGGTGTGTGACCGCCGAAGCCCGCGATGGGCGCCGTGCGGTCCCAGATCGAGAAGTAGAACCCGACTCGCAGGCCCTGCGACCGGAACGCGTCGACGTACTGGCGGACCACGTCCTGCTTGTATCCGCTCGACATCACGTTCTGAGTGCCGAAGGCCGTCGGCCACAGCGAGAAGCCGTCGTGGTGCTTGGTCGTCAGGACCGCGTACTGCATCTTCGCGGCCTTGGCCGCGGCGGCCCACTGCGCGCAGTCGACCGACGGCGGCGCGAACAGCGACGGGGACTGGTTCGGCGTCGCCCATTCCTCGTTCGAGTAGGTGCCGAGGCTGTAGTGGATGAACATGCCGAAGCGCATGTCCACGAACCGCGCCAGCAGACGCTGGTTGGCCTCGGTGATGGTCTCACCCGGCTCCGCGGCGACAGCGGGCGCCGCGGCACCGGTCTGGGCGACCGCGGGCAGTGCGAATGCGGCACCGGCGCCGAGGCCGGCTCGAGCGACGAAGTTCCGTCGCGACCAGGAGGTGGTCTTTGTCATGGTTGTTTCCTTACGTCATCGGAGGGAAAGGAGCGAGGGACGAGAGTCGGCCTGTGCTGGTGATGCGCAGAGCGGGTTCAAGGCGTGACATCTGAGTCATGCGACATCGCTGCCAGGAGGAGATCGGCCGCCTCCCCCGTCAGGCCGATCGGCGAGGCGGCCGATGAGAGTTCTAGCGGCAGTTCAGTGCCCCGTAGAGGGCCGAGACGCTGGCGGAGGACTCCCCGGTCGTTGCAGTCACGGTTGCCGAACCGGCGGAGACGGACGGCGAGCGGGTGCTGAACGCGGTCGTCGATCGAGCACCCGGTGCAAGGGCGGCGATCGATTTCGTGCCCGCGGAGGTGACGACGCGCACTGCGGCCGGCTCCGTCCCGCGGTTGGTCGTCGTCACCGTCAGCACGACCTTCCCGGCGACGCAGCGCGGGACGGCCGACGCGGTCACCTCCACTCCGCCGACCGCGGTGAGGGTCGCGACCGCTCGGGTCGCCGCTCCGTTCGCGAGAGTGCCGCGCACCACGAGGGCCTCCCCGGCGCGATCGAGGACGGACGCGTCGAACGCCTCCCAGGCCACCGCGACCTGCTCGGTGCGCCCGCCGGTGAAGGTCGCCTGCACTGTCGCCGGCAGGGTGGTGCTCGTCGATCCGACTCTCACGTCCTGGGCGACCGGGGCGACCGAGGTCACCAGCAGCTCGGGCTGGTACGCGCCCAGCACCGCGTCGCGCTCCTCGCGGGAGATGCCGATCACCGAGCCGTGCCGGGGGGAGGCAGGCAGCGAGACCCGGTCGTCGGCGGCGGGGTCGAGGTAGGTCCAGCCGGGCTGCGAGACGTCCTCGGTGTGGAAGGCCTGGTACCCGGTGCCGGTGAACCAGTCGGCGAAGAGGTAGTAGCCGGAGCCGTTCACGTCGCCCTCGTTCGCGGGGAACACGGTCGGTCCCTCGACGATCTGGTCGTAGCCGGCGTTCCGCGCCACGCAGTTCTCGACGACCGACCAGTCGCCGCCGACCGGGTAGTCGACGTAGGTCGAGCGCAGGCTCGTCGAGCGCTCGGTGACGATGTCCTGGCAGCCCGCGTCCCCCGACACCTCCTTGGTGAAGCGGAAGTAGTCGTCACCCTGCTTGAGCACCGTGGCGTCGATGCGATCACCGGAGCCGACCCACACCTGCGGCTCCGAGAAGGTGCGGAAGTCGCGGGTCGTGGCGTAGACGATGCGCGAGTCGGTGGTGCCCGGAGCGCCCGTCACGTGCGGCTGCCCCTCGGGGTACACGCGCGAGGACCAGTAGACGACGTACTGGCCGATCGACTCGTCCCACTGCGCCTCCGGAGCCCAGGTCATGCCTGCCCACTCGGGCGAGACCTCGATGTGGCGCTGCTCTGACCAGTTCACGAGGTTGGTCGACTCCCAGATCTCGAGGTGCTTCGATCCGTTCGTGAACGACTCCGGCCAGGTGGTCTTCGTGATGTCGAGGTCGGTGGCGAGCAGGAAGAAGCGGTCGCCCTCGACCGAGCGCACGATCGAGGGGTCGCGCAGGCCCCGGGTGCCCTGGGAGGAGGTGAGCACGGGAGCGCCGTCATTGAGCTCGGTCCAGTCGAGGGCGTCGTTGCCGTCCGTGGTCGCGAAGCGGATCTGCTGCTGATCGGTGGAGTTGCCGCTGAAGTAGGCGAACAGGTAGGCCTCGTTCTCCGTCGCGGCGGGAGCGGCGAGGACGGTGAGCGGCAGGGTCAGGGTGCTGGTCGCGGTGCCGCGGCTGATCACGGCGGTGAGCGTCACGGAGGCGTCGGCTGCGCCGCGCACGACTGCGCCCTTCTCGACGACGTCGGCGAGTCCCTCCGTGGTGCTGCCGCTGGGGGTGTCGGTGTCGCTGACGACGGCGTCGTCCGAGGAGGTCCACGCGATCGCGACGCGGTCGGCGCCGGGCTCGGCGTCGCGGCCCTGCAGTTCGGCGAGCGTGCCGGGCAGCGTCAGGGCGCCCGAGACGCGCGAGCGCTCCTGGGCCGAGAAGGCGGGGGCGGCGAGCAGCGCGGCGCGGGCGGCGGCCACCCAGTCGGCGTCGGAGCGAGCGGGGCCCGAGGTGACGGGAGCGGCGGCCGTCGCGGCGGGACCCGTGCCCGCGGCGTTCTCGGCGCGCACGGCGATCGTGTAGCTGCCCTCGGCGACACCGCGCAGCACGGCGGTGCGGGCGGTCGCGGGGAGCGAGTCCGTGACGGCGGTGCCCCCGCCGACCGGGGTGAGGGTGACGCGGTAGCCCGAGACGGGCGCGCGGCCGGAGCCGGCGGGCGCGCCGGTCCACGAGACGCTCACGCTGTCGTCGGAAGACGTGCCACTGACGCTGGAGGGCTGGACGGTCGGCGCGACGAGGTCGGCCGAGTGCAGCGCGGCGACCTGCTCGGCGGTGAGCGCCTCGTCGAACACGCGCAGGTCGCGGAAGGACCCGGCGTAGGTGGGGTCGGTGCGGTAGTTGCTCTTCCCGATCAGCACGCTCAGCGGGCCGGCGAACTCGGCGATGCGCGTCGTCTTCGGCACCGCCGGGCCCATCGCCACGCCGTCGAGGTAGCCGCGGATCGAGTCGGCCGTGATGACCGTGGTGTATTGCGCCCAC
>NZ_PSTO01000069.1:0-4524 GCF_002930975.1 Rathayibacter sp. AY1A3
CCCAGGAGCCGACGCCCGATCCCCCGGCTCCGGAGCCGGGGGATCGGGCGTCGGCTCCTGGGTGGGCGCGGGCGCCGTGGTCGGCCGGGGAGCTGCGGGAGGCGCGGGGCGCGGGGGAGGAGCGAATCCGCTGCCCGGCTCCGGGACCAGCGGCTCGCGCGCCTCGATCACGGCGACGGCCAGCGGAGCGACCGCGGCTCCCGAGGCGAGAGCGCTCCGGAGCTGCTCGACCGCGTCGGTCAGCACCGCCCGCCGGGACGTCGATCCGCGACCGGAGGCGAGGGTCGACGTGGCGAGGCCGAGCACGCGCTCGGCCAGCGCCGTCCGCTGCTCCCCGGCCGCGGTCGTCGCGGTGGTGATGGCGTCGGCCGAGACTCCCTCGAGCGCTGCGTTCAGGGATCCGATCGCCACCAGCAGATCGGTGCGGGCCGCGCCCGCGACGGTGCCGTCGGTCGCGGTGAGGAGCGCGAGTGAGTCGTCCCGCAGCGCGAGGCCGGCCTCGCGCGCGGCGGTGTAGGCCGGGGGAGCGGCGACGTCGATGGACGTCTCCCGGAGAGTCGGGGTCGCCTGCGTGCCCTCCGCGGAGGGAGTGCATCCGGTGAGCGCGCCGGCGGCGATGAGCAGGGCGATCGCGGCCGTGGCGCCCCGGAGGAGCGGGCGCGCACCCCCGCGCCGCTCGGCTCGCCCTCGACTCCGCATCACTGCACCCTAATCGGGGGACGGCCGCCGTGGGCGCCGGTCAGCGGGGCGGTTCGCGCATCCGAGACCCGGGTCGGCCGCACCTCCGGGCCGCACCCACGGCGCTCGACCGGTGGGAAGGGGGCCCGGCGCACACCCGTCGAGGGCGGGGGACGGCGCGCGCGGAACGGCGGGGCGCCCGCCGCCGCGCCGCCTAGCATGGGGCGGGTGACCGACCAGCAGGAGCCTCCCGTCCGCCTCCGCCCCGAGATCCTGGCGCTCCCCGCCTACAAGCAGGGCCGCGCGGCCGCCGCCGACGCCTTCAAGCTCTCCTCCAACGAGAACCCGTTCGACCCGCTGCCCTCCGTGCTCGCGCGGGTCCGCGAGGTGGACGACTTCAACCGGTACCCGGACGCGGCGGCGACCGCCCTGCGCACAGCGCTCGCCGCGGAGTACGGCGTCCCGATCGAGGAGGTGATCGTCGGAGCCGGCTCCGTCGCGGTCATCGCCCAGCTCATCACCGCGGCGGCGGGCCCGGGCGACGAGGTCGTCTACGCCTGGCGCTCGTTCGAGGCGTACCCCTCGCTCGTCACGACCGCGGGCGCCACCAGCGTGCGCGTGCCGCTCCGCGCCGACGACACCCACGACCTCGACGCCATGGCGCAGGCCGTCACCGAGCGCACCCGCCTGCTGATCGTCTGCAGCCCCAACAACCCCACCGGCACCGTCGCCACCGCCGACGACGTCGAGGCGCTCCTCGAGCGCGTCCCGGGCGACGTCCTCGTGCTCCTCGACGAGGCCTACGCCGAGTTCGTCGACGACGAGCGGGCCGTGGACGGCACCCGCCTTCTCGGCCGCTACCCGAACCTCGTGATCGCCCGCACCTTCTCCAAGGCGTACGGCCTCGCCGGCCTCCGCGTCGGCTACGCGATCGGCCACGCGCGGATCCTCGACGCCGCCCGTTCCACCGCCATCCCGCTCTCGGTCACCCGGTTCGCCGAGACCGCGGCGGTCGCCTCCCTCGAGCACCGCGAGGAGCTCCTCGAGCGCGTCCACCGCATCACCCGCCTCCGCGACGACCTCTGGCGGGCGCTGCTCGACCAGGGCTGGACGATCCCGGAGTCGCAGGCGAACTTCCTCTGGTTCGACACCCGCGAGGACACGGCGCGGGCCGCCGAGGTCTTCGAGCGCGCCGGGGTCGTGGTCCGCGCGTTCCCGCCGGAGGGGATCCGCGTCTCCGTCGGCGAGGCGCGCTCTGTCGACAAGCTCCTCAGCGCGGCGGCCGAGATTGTGGCTTCCCTCCCCGAGGGCCACCCCGCGAGACGGATAGGTTAGTCGGGTGGTAGCCACCAGCACGGAGTCGCCGACTGTCCAGTTCCTCTCCGCGGACGGGCGGTTCTCGCCGACCCCCGCGGCCGAGCAGTACGCCTCCTACCTCGACGGGGTGGACGAGGCGCAGCACCGCTCCTTCTACCGCGAGATGGCGGTGGTCCGCCGCTTCGACACCGAGGCCGCGAACCTGCAGCGCCAGGGCCAGCTCGGACTGTGGGTCCCGAGCCACGGCCAGGAGGCGGCACAGGTCGGCTCCGCGTTCGCGATGCGCCCGCAGGACCACGTGTTCCCCTCCTACCGCGAGCACGTCGTCGGCAAGATCCGCGGCATCGACCTGCTCGGCGTCCTCGCGCTCCTGCGCGGCACGACGCACGGGGGCTGGGACCCGACCGACCCGACGAACGGGAACTTCCACCTCTACACGCTGGTGCTCGGCTCGCAGGCCCTCCACGCGACCGGCTACGCGATGGGCCTCACCCTCGACGGAGCGACCGGCACGGGCGACCCCGAGAAGGACGCGGCCGTCGTCGTGTACTTCGGCGACGGCGCCTCCAGCCAGGGCGACGTCAGCGAGGCGATGGTCTTCGCCGCGAGCTACCAGGCTCCCGAGGTCTTCTTCCTCCAGAACAACCACTACGCGATCTCGGTCCCCGTGGCCACGCAGTCGCGCAGCCCCCTCTACCTCCGCTCCTCCGGCTTCGGCATCCCCGGCGTGCAGATCGACGGCAACGACGTGCTCGCGAGCTACGCGGTCACCGCCAAGCACCTGCAGGACGCGCGCTCCGGCGGCGGTCCCCAGTTCATCGAGGCGCTGACCTACCGGATCGGCGCGCACACCTCGAGCGACGACCCGACGAAGTACCGCACCGACGACGAGCTCGCCTCGTGGGTCGCGAAGGACCCGATCACCCGCTTCGCCGCGTTCCTGCGGAGCGAGGGCGTGGAGCAGTCCTTCTTCGACGAGGTCGACGAGGAGGCGAAGGACTTCGCGTCCGACATCCGCCGCCGCCTCCTCGCCCTCGAGGTCCCTCCCACGGGCGTCATGTTCGACCACGTCTACTCGGAGCCGCACGTGCTCGTCGAGGAGCAGAAGGCGTGGCTGCAGCGCTACGAAGAATCGTTCGGAGGCGAGTGATGACGATCGACACCAGCACGACGGCCGCGCAGCCGCCCCTCACCGGGTCGCAGCTCGAGTCCATGTCCATGGCCAAGGCGCTCAACGCCGGCCTCCGCCGCGCGATGACGCAGGACGACCGCGTCCTCCTGATGGGCGAGGACATCGGCCCCCTGGGCGGCGTCTTCCGCATCACCGAGGGCCTGCACGCCGAGTTCGGGGCGAAGCGCGTGCTCGACACGCCGCTCGCCGAGTCCGGCATCGTCGGCACCGCGATCGGGCTCGCGATGCGCGGCTTCCGCCCGGTCTGCGAGATCCAGTTCGACGGGTTCATCTACCCGGCGTTCGACCAGATCACCTCGCAGCTGGCCAAGATGACCAACCGCCACGAGGGCGCGATCACCATGCCCGTCGTCATCCGCGTGCCCTACGGCGGGCACATCGGAGCGGTCGAGCACCACCAGGAGAGCAACGAGGCGTACTTCGCGCACACCGCGGGCCTGCGCGCGGTCAGCCCGTCGACTCCCAACGACGCCTACTGGATGATCCAGGAGGCCATCGCCTCGGACGACCCCGTCATGTTCTTCGAGCCCAAGAGCCGCTACTGGCCCAAGGGCGACGTCGACCTCAGCGGGTCCGCCGCGCCGCTGCACGCCAGCCGCGTCGTCCGCCAGGGCACCGAGGTCACGCTGGTCGGCTGGGGCCCGATGGTCGCCGTCCTCCTCCAGGCCGCCGAGCTCGCGGGCGAGGAGGGCACGAGCGTCGAGGTCGTCGACCTGCGCTCGCTCTCCCCGATCGACTGGGAGCCGCTGCTCGCGTCGGTCCGCAGGACCGGCCGGCTCGTCGTCGCGCAGGAGGCGTCCGCGAACGTGAGCCTCGGCTCCGAGATCGCGGCGACCGTCACCGAGCGCGCCTTCTTCTCGCTGGAGGCGCCGGTCCTCCGGGTCGCCGGCTTCGACACCCCCTTCCCGCCCGCCAAGGTCGAGAAGCTCTTCCTCCCCGACGTCGACCGCGTGCTCGAGGCCGTCGACCGCTCGCTCGCGTACTGACGCGCGCGACATCCGCCCGCACGAGCCCACAGGAGTCCCCCCGATGACAGAGCAGTTCCTCCTCCCCGACGTCGGCGAGGGCCTCACCGAGGCCGAGATCGTGGCCTGGAAGGTCAAGGTCGGCGACGAGGTGGCCGTCAACCAGGTCCTCGTCGAGATCGAGACCGCCAAGTCGCTCGTCGAGCTCCCCTCGCCGTTCAGCGGCACCGTCGTCGACGTGCTCGTCGACGAGGGCCAGACGGTCGACGTCGGCACCGCCATCATCACCGTCCAGGCCGAGACCGGGCTGACCGTGGTGCTCGTCACCCACGACCAGGACGAGGCGCTCGAGATGAGCGACGAGATGGTCCT
>NZ_PSTO01000007.1:0-125864 GCF_002930975.1 Rathayibacter sp. AY1A3
GGCTCGGGCTCGGCCGGGGCGGGAGCCTCGGCGTCGCTCTCGGCGTCCACCGACGGGGTCGCCTCGTCAGTGGCCTCGGTCTCGGCGGCCTGGACCTCGGGGGCCTCCTCGGCGGGAGCCTCGGGCTCGGACGCCGACGCGGCTCCGGAGCCGTCTCCGATGCGCACCAGCTCGGCGCCGACCTCGACGGTCTCGTCCTCCTGGACGAGGATCTCCTCGATCACTCCCGCGACGGGCGACGGGATCTCGGTGTCGACCTTGTCGGTCGAGACCTCGAGCAGGGGCTCGTCCACCTCGACGCGGTCCCCGACGTTCTTCAGCCAGCGGGTGACCGTTCCTTCCGTGACACTCTCTCCGAGTGCCGGGAGGCTGACGGATTCGCTCATGAGCCTGTCTCCTTAAGACGCTTGTGTTTCGATGTCCAGCTTACTGATGCGGAAGCGGCGGGTCGCCGCACCGCAGTGGTTCTACAGGGCGTGCAGCGGCTTCCCGGCCAGAGCGAGGTGCGCCTCGCCGAGCGCCTCGTTCTGAGTGGGGTGCGCGTGCACGAGGGGCGCGACGTCCTCGGGGTGCGCCTCCCAGTTCACGATGAGCTGAGCCTCGCCGATCAGCTCGCCGACGCGGGCTCCGACCATGTGCACGCCGACGACGGGGCCGTCGACCAGGCGCACGACCTTCACGGAGCCGGTGGTCCCGATGATCGTGCTCCGGGCGTTGCCGCCGAGGCCGTAGTCGTACACGGCAACGCGCTCGGCGCCGTACTCGGCGATCGCGCGGGCCTCGCCGAGGCCGACGGAGGCCACTTCGGGGTCGCTGTAGGTCACCTTCGGGACGTTGACGTCCCTGACGACCTGCGGCCCCAGACCGGCGATCTCCTCCGCGACGAAGATCCCCTGCTGGAAGCTCCGGTGCGCGAGCTGGAGCCCCGGCACGATGTCGCCCACGGCGTACACGCCGGGGACGGAGGTCTGCAGGCGCTCGTCGGTCAGCACGTAGCCGCGGTCGAGGCGGACCCCGGCCTCCTCGAGGCCGATGCCCGCGGTCACCGGGCCGCGGCCGACGGCGACCAGCAGGATCTCGCCCTCCATCGTTGCGCCGCTCTCGAGCGACACGGAGACGCCGTCCCCGCTCTGGGAGACCGACGCGACACGGGATCCCAGCTGGAAGGCGATGCCCCGCTTGCGGAAGGCGCGCTCCAGCTGCTTGCTGACGCTCTCGTCCTCGTTGGGAACGAGGTGGGGGAGGGCCTCGACGATCGTGACCTCGGCGCCGAACGAGCGCCAGACGCTCGCGAACTCGACGCCGATCACTCCGCCGCCGAGGACGACGACGCTCGCGGGAACGTGGTCGAGCTCGAGAGCCTGGTCGCTCGTCAGGATCCGGCCGCCGATCTCGATGCCGGGGAGGGTGCGGGAGGCGGACCCGGTGGCGACGACGACCGACGCGCCGTGCAGCACGTGCTCGCCGACGGTCACCGTGCCGGGCGCGGTGAGACGGCCCTCGCCCGTGACGACCGTGATGCCGCGCGAGGACACGAGGCTCTGGAGCCCCTTGTACTTGCCGGCGACGACGCCTTCGCGATAGCGCGTGACGCCCGCCATGTCGATCCCGGTGAAGCTCGAGAGCACGCCGTACTTCTCTCCCTCGCGGGCGCCGTCCGCCAGCTCGGCGGCGTGCAGCAGGGCCTTGGTGGGCACGCACCCGCGGTGCAGGCAGGTGCCGCCGAGCTTGTCGCGCTCCACGAGCGCGACGCTCATCCCGAGCTGCGTCGCCCGGAGGGCCGCCGCGTACCCGCCGCTGCCACCTCCGAGCACGACCAGGTCGTAGCGCTCTTCCGACACCCAGTGACTCCCTCGCGACGTGCGGTCCCGCTTCCCGGCCGACCGGCTCCGGCGCTGAGCGCCGAGCGGATCGGGAGGGGGGACGAGGCGGGATCTCCCGCCCCGTCGACCCTACTACGCGCTCGCGAAGCCCTCGGCCAGGGCGATCAGCGCGCGCACCGAGACCCCCGTGGCGCCGGCTCCGGTGAAGCCGTAGCCGCCGCCTCCGTTGCTCGAGGGTCCGGCGATGTCGAGGTGCGCCCACGGGATCGTGGTCGCGTCCTCGCCCTCGCCGCGCTTCCCGACGAACTCGCGGAGGAAGTGGCCGGCGAGGAGCATGCCGCCGGCGGTGTTGCCCGGCTTGACGTTCGCGATGTCGGCGATGTCCGAGTTCAGCAGCGGACGCAGCTCCGCGGGGAGAGGCATCTGCCAGAAGGGCTCTCCCGCCGTGCGGGCGGCGTCGAGGACGCGGGAGACCAGCTCGTCGTCGCCCAGGGCGCCGACGGTCCGGTTGCCGAGGGCGACCACGGAGGCGCCGGTCAGCGTCGCGACGTCGATGATCGCATCGGGCTGCTCCTCGCTGGCGGCGACGAGGCCGTCGGCGAGCACCAGTCGGCCCTCGGCGTCGGTGTTCAGCACCTCCACCGTGGTCCCGCCGCGCACGGTGAGCACGTCGTCCGGGCGGATCGCGGTCCCGGAGGGGAGGTTCTCGGCGATGCAGAGCCAGGCGGTCGCGCGGAGCGGGAGGCCGAGCTCCGCGATGGCGCGCACGACGGCGTACACGGTCGCCGCGCCCGCCATGTCGGTCTTCATCCCGATCATCGAGGCCGGCGGCTTGAGCGAGAGTCCGCCGCTGTCGAAGGTGATGCCCTTGCCGACCAGGGCGAGGTGGGTGCTCGCGCCCTCGGGCGCGTAGGCGACCTTCACGAGGCGGGGCGGGCGGGAGGAGCCGCTGCCGACTCCGAGGATGCCGCCGAACCCCTCCTCCGCGAGGGCCTCCTCGTCCCAGACGGTGACCTCGAGGGGCAGTCCCTCTGCGCCGGTCTGCACGGCCTCGGCCAGCGTCTGCGGGTAGAGGTGCGACGGGGGAGTGTTGACGAGGTCCTTCACCGTGCCGACCGCGCGGCCGAGCACGAGCGCCCGGTCCAGGACGGCGGGGTCGGCCGACTCGCCGCCGCCCAGCAGGACGACGTGCTCGACGGGCGCCTTCGCCGCGGCGGCGGTGCTGCCGCGGAAGGCGGTGAAGGAGTAGGAGCCGAGCGCGGCGCCCTCGGCGACCGCGGCGAGCGTGCCGTCGGAGCCGGCGGGGAGGGAGAGGGCCACGGAGGCGGACCCCGCGAGCAGGCGGACGGCGGCGCCCGCGGCGTTCCGCAGCGCGGTGTCGTCGGGCTCCGCCGAGCCGAGTCCGACGAGCACGATCACTCCGGCACGGACCGAGGACGGTACGCGCACGAGCGTCTCGGCCGCGCCGGTCGCGCCGAGCGCGCTCAGCGCGGCGGCCAGCTCCTCGAAGCCCTCCGCACCGACGAGCCGGGGACCGTCGGGTCCCGGGGCGACGCCGAGGACGAGGGCGTCGGTGTCGATGTCGGAGGCGGGAACGGTCGAGTACTCGAGAGAGGAGAGGGGCATGGCGGCAATGCTAGGCGCTGTTCGCTGAGGGCTCAGCGGACCCGGCCGGGGGGCCGGGACCCCCGTTTAGACTGGACGCATGCTGGATCCGGAAGACCTGTTCGAGATCGAGGGCGACCTCTCCGAGATCCCGCGCGGGCTGCACCTCGTCGCGGGCCTGACGGGCTCGGCCGACGCCGGGGGAGCGGTGGGGCAGCTGGGGGAGTACCTCTTCGAGACCCTCGAGCACCGCGAGGTCGCGGTCTTCGACCAGGATCAGCTGCTCGACTACCGGGCCCGCCGCCCCATCATCACGTTCGACCAGGACCACCTGGCGGACTACCGTCCGGCGATGCTCCGGCTCTCGCTCGCGCACGACGAGCTGCACCAGCCGTTCCTCCTGCTCACCGGCTTCGAGCCCGACTTCCAGTGGGAGCGGTTCACCCGCGCGGTGGTCTCCCTCCTCGAGCGGCTCGACGTCGCCTCGACCACGTGGGTCCAGGCGATCCCGATGCCCGTGCCGCACACCCGGCCCGTCGGCGTCACCGTGAGCGGCAACCGTGAGGACCTGATCGAGGCGATGTCGGTCTGGAAGCCGCACACGCAGGTGCCCTCGAACGTCCTCCACCTGCTCGAGCTGCGCCTCTACGAGCGCGGTCTGACCGTGGTCGGCTTCGCGCTGCTCATCCCCCACTACCTGTCGGACACCGAGTACCCGCAGGCGGCGGTCGCGGCGCTCGAGAGCATCTCGGCGTCGACCGGCCTCATCTTCCCGACGGACCGCCTGCGCGAGAGCGGGCGGGAGTTCCTCGGCAAGGTCGACGAGCAGGTCGGCGGCAACGACGAGCTGCAGAAGCTGGTCTCGGCCCTCGAGGCGCGGCACGACACCTACATGGAGGGGACGAGCCTCCGCTCGCCGCTCACCGACGAGGACGGCTTCGTGCCCAGCGCCGACGCGATCGCCGCCGAGCTCGAGAAGTTCCTCGCGATCCGCCGCCCGGGCGAGGAGCCCACCGCCTCCTGAGCGGCCGTAGGATCGGACGAGTGCGTGATCGTCGAGCCTGGTTCGTCTTCGGTGCCGGAGCGTTCGCCTACCTCGTCGCGGTCCTGGACCGCACGACGCTGGGCGTCGCAGGAGTGGACGCCGCGGAGCGGTTCGGGGTGGCCGCCGCCGTCCTCTCGTCGCTCGCCGTCGTCCAGCTGATCGTCTACGCCGGGATGCAGATCCCGGTCGGGATCCTCATCGACCGGTTCGGCCCGCGGACCCTGATCCTCTCGGGCACGGCACTGATGATGGCGGGCCAGGTCGTGGTCGCGATCGCGCCGGGCATCGGCGTCGCGATCGTCGGGCGGATCCTGCTGGGAGCCGGGGACGCCGCGATCTTCACCTCCGTGATCCGCCTCACGGTGACCTGGTTCAGCGGACCGATCGTGCCGCAGCTCTCGCAGTGGATCGGCAACATCGGCCAGGTGGGCCAGATCCTCTCCGCACTCCCGTTCGCGGCGATCCTCCACACGTTCGGCTGGGAGCCCGCGTTCCTCAGCGCCGCCGGCCTCGGGGCCGCGTCCTTCCTCGGCGTGCTCCTCCTGGTCGCCGACGTCCCGCCGCGCACCGAGCCGATCACGGTCGTGCCTCCGACGCTCCGGGCGACGATCGCGCAGCTCGGAGTGAGCCTGCGCCGGCCGGGGACGCAGCTCGGCTTCTGGTCGCACTTCGTCACGCAGTCCTCCGGCACGGTGTTCACGCTGCTCTGGGGCTACCCCTTCCTCGTCTACGCGATCGGCCTGCCGCCCACCGTCGCCGCGCCGACCCTCACGATCGTCGTGATCGCGGGGATCGTCGTCGGGCCGGTGCTCGGCGTCCTGACCGCTCGCCACCCCATGCGCCGCAGCAACCTCGTGCTCGGGATCGTCTCGGCGATGGCGGTCGCCTGGACCGTCGTGCTGCTCTGGCCCGGCGTCCCGCCGTACTGGCTCGTGGTGCTGCTCCTGATCGTCGTCGGAGCGGGCGGCCCCGGCTCCATGATCGGGTTCGACTTCGCCCGCACGTTCAACCCCTCGCGGAGCCTCGGCGCGGCGAACGGAGTCGTCAACGTGGGCGGGTTCCTGGCCAGCTTCACCATGATGTTCGCGATCGGCCTGATCCTCGACGCACTGGCCGGTCCCGGTGCCTCCTCCGAGCAGACCTACTCGCTCGAGCACTTCCGCCTGGCGTGGTGCGTGCAGTACGTGGTGGTCGGCGCCGGAGTCGTCGGACTCCTCGTCGCGCGCCGCCGGACCCGCCGCCGCCTGGCCGAGGACGAGGGAATAACCGTGGCCCCTCTCTGGGTTGCACTGAGTGACCGGATGCGCCGCGGCCGCGCGGGGCGCTGACGGTCGTCCCCGTCGATCCGCCCTTCTGCAGACGCGATGTCCCAGCGGAACGGCCCGGATCCCGCCGGATCGAGCCCCACTCGCACCGCACCGCACGGCTGCACTACTCAGACGTGCAATAATTGTCAATAGGACCCGTTCGGGTCGAGGAGCACCAGGCCCGCGTCGGGCGTGCGACGTCCTCGACTTGACATGGGTCCTCGTAATGCCCACCGACGGACGACGCCCTCCCGCGCCGCCCGCCCCCGGGACGCAACGGATGGAGAGGTGCCGCCATGGCCACCAGAGCTACCAAGACCGCAACGCTCGACGCCGTCGACGACGACGTGACGACGACCACCAAGAAGCCCGCGACGCGCAAGCCCGCGGCGAAGACCACGGCGGCCAAGACCACCGCGGCCAAGACGACCCGCTCGCGCGCCACGACCAAGGCCGCCGCTCCTGCCGACACCGAGGAGGAGCCGACCGACGCCGTCGAGCCCGACGAGGCAGCGGAGGAGGAGGAGACCGAGGCCGTCGCCGAGGACACCGAGACCGACGCGAAGGACGACGCGGAGACGCCGGAGGCCCCGGCCGCCGCTGCCGTCGCCGCTCCGGCCGAGCCGCTCCCGAGCGGTGCGCTCGTCCTGTCGTTCGGCGGAGAGGACGACGAGGTCCCGGTCTACTCGACCGCGATCACCGGCGCCACCGCCGACCCGGTCAAGGACTACCTGAAGCAGATCGGCAAGGTCGCGCTGCTGAACGCGGCCGAGGAGGTCGAGCTCGCGATGCGCATCGAGGCCGGCCTGTTCGCCGAGGACAAGCTCGCCAACTCGACCGACCTCAGCCCGGAGCTCGTCCGCGAGCTGCGCTGGGTCGCGAAGGACGGCCAGCGCGCGAAGAGCCACCTGCTCGGAGCGAACCTCCGGCTCGTCGTCAGCCTCGCGAAGCGCTACACCGGTCGCGGGATGCAGTTCCTCGACCTCATCCAGGAGGGCAATCTGGGCCTCATCCGTGCGGTCGAGAAGTTCGACTACACCAAGGGCTTCAAGTTCTCGACCTACGCCACGTGGTGGATCCGCCAGGCGATCACCCGCGCGATGGCCGACCAGGCCCGCACCATCCGCATCCCGGTGCACATGGTCGAGGTCATCAACAAGCTGGCCCGCGTGCAGCGCCAGATGCTCCAGGACCTGGGCCGCGAGCCCACGCCCGAGGAGCTCTCGCGCGAGCTCGACATGACCCCTGAGAAGGTCATCGAGGTGCAGAAGTACGGGCGCGAGCCGATCTCGCTGCACACGCCCCTGGGCGAGGACGGCGACAGCGAGTTCGGCGACCTCATCGAGGACACCGAGGCGGTCGTCCCGGCCGACGCCGTGGGCTTCACCATGCTGCAGAAGCAGCTGGAGTCGCTGCTCGACTCGCTCTCGGAGCGCGAGGCCGGCGTGATCCGCATGCGCTTCGGCCTCGGCGACGGCATGCCGAAGACGCTCGACCAGATCGGCGACACCTTCGGCGTGACGCGCGAGCGCATCCGCCAGATCGAGTCCAAGACGATGGCCAAGCTCCGCCACCCGTCCCGCTCGCAGTCGCTCCGCGACTACCTCGAGTAGGCCGGTGATCCGCTACGCGCCGGCGGTCCTCCTCGGGAGGGCCGCCCGGTTCGCCGCGCGGGCCCGGAAGCCCGGCGGGGGATCCGCCGTGCCCGGACTCGTGGTGAACCGCGTCGCGCCCGGATTCCTGCCCGCGGTGCTCGACGGGTTCCGGGACGGCCTCGTGGTCGTCACGGGATCGGCGGGCAAGTCGACCACGACCAAGATGCTGGTCGCGGTGCTCCGCGCGCACGGGCTCCGGGTCTTCACCAACCCGTCGACGGCCAACATCGCCCAGGGGCTGACCTCCGCGCTCCTGGAGCGGGCGGACCTCCGCGGACGGATCGACGCCGACATCGCCGTCCTCGAGATGGACGAGGGTCACGGCGCGCGCCTCGCGCCCCGGATGCGCCCCCGCGTCGTCCTGCTGACGAACGTGGTGGTCGACCAGATCGACCGCTTCTTCGATCCGGCCATGGTCGCCCGGATGCTCGGCACCATCGCCTCCCGCGCGACCGGTCCCGTCGTGCTGAACGCCGACGACCGCCACGTCGCCGATGTCGCGACCTCCCTCCCGGACGAGCGGATCCGCTGGTACGGCGTCTCCTCCTCCGTCCGCGACTCCGCGTCCGGCGGTCTCGGCTACGCCGCGGAGGCGGAGGCCGGGACCGACCGTGCCACCACCGTCGTCGAGAGCACGACGGGAGCGGCCGCGCGCATCGTCAGCGACGGCGACCCGCTCGAGGTCCGGCTCCCCGCGCGGGGCGTCCACTACGCGGTCGACGCCGCGGCGGCCGTCTCCACGGCCCGCGCCGTGCTCGCCGAGCGCTTCGACCCGGCCCTCGCCGCCTCCGCGCTCTCGAGCATCGACCCCGTCTTCGGGCGGGGCGAGATCGTCACCGTGCGCGGCCACGAGGTCGAGTTCGTCCTGGTTCAGAACCCGGCGAGCTACCGCCTGAACATCGCGGAGATCCCCGAGGGGACCGAGCAGATCATGCTCGCGATCGGCTCCGACGTCCGAGACCCCTCCTACTTCTGGCCCGTGGACACCTCCGTGCTCGGGCACGTCAGAGTCGTCTCGGGGTCGAAGGCGCACGAGGCGGCGCTGCACCTGCGCTACGACGGTGTCCGCGTCGACTCCGTCGACGAGGACCTGGGCCGCGCGCTCGACACGTTCCTCGCTCTGCCGACCCCCGCCTCCGGCCGGAAGACCATCGTCTTCTCGGCGGATTCGATGCGCCGCACCCGTGCGCACCTGCAGCTCGTCACCAACCGCGAGGAGACCGCGTGACCACCCTCCGCATCGCCGTGCTCGCTCCCGACGTCCTGGACAGCAACGGCGACGCGGCGAACGCCCGGGTCCTCGCGGCTCGGGCGCGCTGGTCGGGCGTCGAGGCGGAGGTGGTGCCGCTGGTGACCGCCTCCGACGCCGAGGTCCGTCCGGACGTCCTGGTCGCCGGGACAGGAGCGGACGAGGACCTCCCGGGCGTCCTGGCACTCCTCCACGAGATCGCGCCGACGCTGCGGGCCTGGGTCGACCAGGGCACTCAGGTGGTCGCGGTCGGAGCCGGCTGGGAGATGCTGGCCGGTTCGATCAGCACGGCCGCGGGCGGAGCCCGGGGGATCGGGCTGTTCCCCGGAGACTCGGTCACGGGCGAGCGCGCGACCGACGACCTCCTCGTCGAGACGCCGGGCGGCGTCCTCGTCGGATTCGAGAACCACGAGCGCCGGATGACCGGGATCGCGCCCGAGCACGCGCTCGGCCGAGTGCTGCACGGCACCGGCGACGGCGCCGGCCACGAGGGCTACGCGGCGGGAGGCCTTCTGGGCACGCACCTGCACGGCCCCGTCCTCGCGAAGAACCCGTCGCTCGCGGACGCGATCCTGCGGCGCGCCCTCGGCGACGCCTACTCCCCGTCGGACGAACGTCTCCGCCTGGTCGATGAAACGGCACGAGCCGCTCGCGAAGTGATCGCGAAGCGGCTCGGTGTCGGTCGGTAGGGCGCTGACGCGCCGTCCGGGCTGATCGGGGACGCGCTAGGGACGCTGCTCCTCGAAGAGTCGGGCGGACTCGTCGTGCCAGCTCTGGGCGATGCTGGAGAGCTTCTCCTGGTACTTCTTCCCGTGGTGCGCGCAGAACAGCAGTTCTCCGTTGTTCACGACCACTCGGATGTACGCCTGGGCACCGCAGCTGTCGCAGCGGTCGGCGGCGGAGAGCTGGTGGGCACCGGCGAGCTCGTCCACGCCGTTCTGGGTTGCTGTGGTCGACATGACTTGGCCTCCTGCACTCGTTCTTCGATCTCTGCTTAGTGGAACCCATCCAAGCACGCGATTGTTTCCGCACGGAGTCGATCGGTCGGCATTTCGCTCTGCGCGTAGGGGCCCCGCGCCGAGCGGCCATCGTGCTGTCGCCGGGTGCCGCGCCACCGCGGCCGGAGCGGTTCCCGAAAGTAGACTGGGCGGATGGCCTCCACCGACTACAACGCCCGCCACCTCTCCGTCCTCGAGGGTCTCGAGGCGGTCCGGAAGCGGCCCGGCATGTACATCGGATCGACCGACTCGCGCGGCCTCATGCACTGCCTCTGGGAGGTCATCGACAACTCCGTCGACGAGGCGCTGGCCGGGCACGGGACCGAGATCAGCGTGCTCCTGCACGCAGACGGCAGCGTCGAGGTGCGCGACCGCGCGCGCGGGATCCCGGTCGACATCGAGCCGAAGACGGGGCTCTCCGGAGTCGAGGTCGTGTTCACCAAGCTGCACGCGGGCGGCAAGTTCGGCTCGGGATCCTACGCGGCGTCCGGCGGTCTGCACGGCGTCGGCGCCTCCGTGGTCAACGCGCTCTCGGAGCGCCTGGACGTCGAGGTCGACCGCAACGGCCGCACCTACCGGATGTCGTTCCACCGGGGGGAGCCCGGGCGCTTCGCCGACGCGGGCGAGCCCACCCCCGACGCTCCGTTCACGCCGTTCGAGAACGGGTCGGAGCTGACGGTCGTCGGGAAGGTCGCCAAGGGCGTCACCGGAACGCGCGTGCGCTACTGGGCCGACCGCCAGATCTTCACGAAGGGCGCCTCGTTCCAGACGGACGACCTGGTGACGCGCGCCCGGCAGACCGCGTTCCTCGTCCCCGGCCTGACGATCGACATCGTCGACGACCGGGCGGACGAGCGCCGCGCCGAGATGTTCCGCTACGACGGCGGCATCTCGGAGTTCGTCGAGTTCCTCGCCCCCGACGCCCCCGTGACCGAGGTGCTGCGCCTCACCGGCTCCGGCACCTTCACCGAGACCGTGCCGGTGCTGACCCCCGGCGGCGCCATGGTGCCCACCGAGGTGGAGCGCACCTGCGAGGTCGACATCGCCCTGCGCTGGGGCACCGGCTACGAGACGGTGATGCGCAGCTTCGTGAACATCATCTCGACGCCCAAGGGCGGGACGCACCAGACCGGCTTCGAGCAGGGCCTGCTGAAGCTGCTCCGCTCTCAGGTGGAGGCGAACGCCCGCCGCCTCAAGGTCGGCTCGGACAAGCTCGAGAAGGACGACGTCCTCGCCGGGCTCAGCGCCGTGCTGACCGTGCGGCTCCCTGAGCCGCAGTTCGAAGGCCAGACGAAGGAGGTGCTGGGCACGCCCGCCGTCCGCGCGATCGTCGCCTCCACCATCGCCTCGACGCTGGGCGCGGTGTTCTCCTCGACGCGCCGTGAGGACAAGGCGCAGACCTCCCAGCTCCTCGAGAAGGTCGTCGCCGAGATGAAGTCGCGGATCTCGGCCCGCGCGCACAAGGAGACGCAGCGCCGCAAGAACGCGCTGGAGTCCTCCTCCCTTCCGGCGAAGCTGGTCGACTGCCGCAGCAGCGACGTCGAGAACAGCGAGCTCTTCATCGTCGAGGGCGACTCCGCCCTCGGCACCGCCAAGCTCGCCCGCAACAGCGAGTACCAGGCCCTGCTGCCGATCCGGGGGAAGATCCTCAACACGCAGAAGGCGAGCATCGCCGACATGCTCTCGAACGCCGAGTGCGCCTCGATGATCCAGGTGATCGGAGCCGGCTCCGGCCGCTCCTTCGACCTCTCGGCCGCCCGCTACGGGAAGATCATCCTGATGAGCGACGCCGACGTCGACGGCGCCCACATCCGCACCCTGCTGCTCACGCTCTTCTTCCGCTACATGCGGCCGCTCGTCGAGGCGGGGCGCGTCTTCGCCGCCGTGCCTCCGCTGCATCGGCTCGTGGTGATGAACGCGGGGAAGAAGCCGAACGAGACGATCTACACCTACTCCGAGAAGGAGCTGCAGAGCGTGCTCGCGGCCCTCGGCAAGGCGGGCCGCCGCTACCAGGACCCGATCCAGCGCTACAAGGGGCTCGGCGAGATGGACGCGGACCAGCTGGCCACGACGACCATGGACCGCTCCCGCCGCACCCTCCGCCGGGTGCGGGTCGCCGACGCGGAGAACGCCGGCCGGGTGTTCGAGCTGCTGATGGGCAACGACGTGGCACCCCGCAAGGAGTTCATCGTCCGCGGGTCCGAGTCGCTGTCGCGGGACCGCATCGACGTCTGAGCCGCGGGGCTCAGAACACCTCGGGCGCCGCTCCGATCGTCGCGATCGGCGCCGCGAGCGCCACGCCGGAGCCGTCGCGCTTCATCCCGGAGTCGGGCAGCGCGGCGACCGAGCCGTCGGCCTCGAGCGCGTGCGCGGGACCGGGGCCGACCCACGCCACTCCGAGGGCGGTCTCACCCTTGAGGAAGCGCTGCGCACGGACTCCGCCGGTGGCCCTGCCCTTGGCGGGGAACTCCGAGAACGGCGAGACCTTCGCACTGCCGGTGTCGGTCCCCGAGAGGGCCCAGCTGTCGACGGCGACCGTCGCGACGACGGCCTCGTCCCGGTCCTCGGCGGCGACGACGGCGAAGTGCACGACGTCGTCGGTCTCGGCCAGCTTGACCCCGGCCATCCCCGCGGCGGTCCGGCCCTGAGGGCGGACGGCGGACGCGGGGAAGCGCAGCAGCTGGGCCTCGCCGGTGACGAAGACCAGCTCGTCCTCCTCCGCCGACGCGGCCGCGCCCACGACGGCGTCCTTCGGCTTCAGGGCGATGAGCTCGATGTCCGGGCGGTTGGGCAGCTCGCCCGGCGCGACGCGCTTGACGACGCCCTGCTGGGTGCCGAGCGCGATCGGCCGCTCGTCGTCGAGGGCGACGAGCGCGAGCACCCGCTCGTCCTTCGCCAGGTGCGGGAGGTAGTCGCTCATGCGCACGCCCGCGCCCAGCTGCACCGAGGAGGAGGGGACGGCGGGCACGTCGACCGGCGAAAAGCGGAGGAGCCGACCGGCGCTGGTGACCGCGCCGATCTCCGTCCGGCTGGTCGTGTCGAGCACGCTGAGGACGGCGTCGTGCTTCGAGCGGCGCGTGGCGCGCTCGGGGTGGGGAGCGGCCTCGGGGTCGCGGTCGACCCGCACCATGCGGCCGGTGGTGCTCAGCAGCACCCGGCAGGGCACGTCCGCGATCTCGAGCACCGCGGCGGCCTTCCGCCCGGTGGTGGCGACGGAGGGACGCGCCTCGGTGAGCAGGGTGCGCCGCGGGGTCCCGAGGCGCTGGGCGACCTCGTCGAGCTCGTCCGAGACCAGCTCGTCGATCCGTGATCGGCTGGCGAGGAGGGCCTCGAGCTCGGCGATCTCGGCGAGGAGGGTGTCGCGCTCGGTCTCGAGCTCGATGCGCGAGAACCTCGTGAGGCGGCGGAGCTGGAGCTCGAGGATGTAGTCGGCCTGCAGGGTGCTGAGGTCGAAGACCTCGATCAGCCGGGCCCGCGCCGCCGCGGTGTCGTCGCTCCCGCGGATCAGCTGGATGACCTCGTCGATGTCGAGGATCGCGATGAGCAGGCCCTCGACCAGGTGCAGCCGCTCCTGGCGCTTGCGCAGTCGGTAGCGGGTCCGCCGGGTGACGACCTGCACCCGGTGGCCGATGTAGACCTGCAGCAGCTCCTTCAGGCCGAGGGTGCGCGGGCCGCCGTCGACCAGCGCGACGTTGTTGATCGAGAACGCGTCCTCGAGGGGCGTGTAGCGGTAGAGCTGCTCGAGGACGGCCTCGGGGCTGAAGCCGGTCTTGATCCCGATGACGAGCCGGAGGCCGTTGTCCCGGTCCGTCAGGTCCGTGACGTCCGAGATGCCGCTGAGCTTCTTGTTCTGGACGCCGTCCTTGATCTTGTCGATCACCTTCTCGGCGCCGACGAGGTAGGGCAGCTCGGTGACGACCAGGCCGGACTTGCGCGCGGTGATGCTCTCGACCGAGACGCGGGCGCGGGTCTTGAAGCCGCCCCGGCCGGTCGCATAGGCGTCGCGCACGCCGGCGAGGCCGACGATCGTGCCACCGCTCGGGAAGTCCGGTCCCGGGACGAACGACATCAGGTCGTCCAGGGACGCGTCGGGATGGGCGATCAGGTGCCGGGCCGCCCCGATCACCTCCACGAGGTTGTGGGGCGCCATGTTCGTCGCCATGCCGACGGCGATGCCGCTGGCCCCGTTGACCAGCAGGTTCGGGAACGCGGAGGGGAGGACCTCGGGCTGGTCGTGCGAGTTGTCGTAGTTCGGGACGAAGTCGACGACGTCCTCGCCGAGGTGCTCGGTCATGGCCGTGGCGGCCGGGGCGAGGCGGGCCTCGGTGTAGCGGGCCGCGGCCGGGCCGTCGTCGAGGGAGCCGAAGTTGCCGTGCCCGTCGACGAGGGCGACCCTCATCGTGAACGGCTGGGCGAGGCGGACGAGCGAGTCGTAGATCGAGGCGTCGCCGTGCGGGTGCAGCTTGCCCATCACCTCGCCGACCACGCGGGCCGACTTCACGTGACCGTGATCGGGCCGCAGCCCCATCTCGCTCATCATGTAGAGGATCCGGCGCTGCACCGGCTTGAGGCCGTCGCGGGCGTCGGGCAGGGCCCGCGAGTAGATGACCGAGTACGCGTACTCGAGGAAGGACCCCTCCATCTCGGCCGAGACGTCGACGTCCTCGATGCGCTCGGTGAGCGAGGATCCGGAGGAGGGGGCTGCAGCGTTCATGACTCGATTCGGTGGCGGGCGCGGGACGGCGGCGGGGGACTGCACCGCCCTGCGGCGCTCGACGGGACGGGCGGAGCGGAGACGGCGCCTCGCGGACGGGACCGGGCCTCCCGTTCACGCGGACGCTCCGCTGCACCGGCCCGGCGGGGACGGCGGCGCTGTGCGAAACTGGGCGCGATGACCCACATGCTACCGCCAGCCCCCGACGGGCGGCGGAGCCTCGCCGACGTCCTGCCGGGCGCCCTCGACGCGCTCCTGGGCCGCCCCGGCCTCTTCGGCTCGCCCCGCGTCGAGCGGATCGTGGTCGTCCTCGTCGACGGCCTGGGTGCCGCGAACCTCCGCCAGCGCGGGGGCCACTCGCGCACGCTCGCTCCGGCCCTCAACCGCGGCACCACGCTCGTCTCGGGATTCCCGACGACCACCGCGGCGGCCCTGGCGAGCCTGACGACGGGCCTGCGCCCGGGCGGGCACGGGATGGTCGGCTACCGCGTGCTCGACCGCGCCTCCGACCGCCTGGTCAACCAGCTCTCCGGCTGGGACGAGGGCATGGTGCCCGAGACGTGGCAGCCCCACCTCACGGTCTTCGAGCAGGCCTCTTCCGCCGGTGTCCGGGCCGGAGTGATCGGCCCCGCGCGGTACGCCCGCTCCGGTCTCACGCGGGCGATCCTGCGCGGCGCCGAGTACCACTCCGCCGGCGGCGTCGCCGAGCGCTTCACGGCGGCGCGCGCCCTGCTCGACGAGGGCGGGCGACAGCTCGTGTACCTCTACGTCCCCGAGCTCGACCAGGCGGCGCACGCGCGCGGCTGGGAGTCGCCGGAGTGGACGGCAGCGCTCGAGCTCCTGGACGGGGAGGTCGGCGGAGCGGTCCGCGGGCTCTCCGCCCGCGAGAGCGTGCTGGTCACCGCCGACCACGGCATCGTGGACGTCCCGGCGTCCTCGCACGTGCTCGTCGAGCGGGGACCGCTGCTCGAGGGCGTCCGGCACCTCGGCGGAGAGCCGCGTTGCCTGCAGCTCCACCTCGAGCCGGGTGTGGACCCCGACGAGGTGGCGCGGCGCTGGATCGAGGCGGAGGGCGCACGCGCCTGGATCGCGACGCGCGACGAGGTCGCCGCGAGCGGCTGGTTCGGCGAGGTCTCTCCGGCGGCGGCCGAGCGGATGGGCGACGTGTTCGTCGCGGCGCGGAGGACCATCGCCTACTACGCGGCGGACGACTCCTCCGGCCGCTCGATGATCGGGCAGCACGGGTCGCTCACGCCGGAGGAGACGCAGGTGCCGCTCCTCCGCTTCGGCGCGCTGGCCTGAGCCGGGCCGAGTGCACGGGGGCACCGTCCACCCCGGCGGAGCCGCGCCGGCGGAGGGTCAGTCGTCGCTGCGCGCTCCGAAGACGATCTCGTCCCAGCTCGGCATGGACGCCCGCCCCCTGCGGAGGCTCCCGCGCACGCCCGACGGCTGCTCGGGGACCGGGGGAGCGGTGCGCGGCGGCTCCGGTGCCTTCTCGACGGGAGGAGCGGCCTCGGCCTCGGGCTCCGGCTCCTCGCGGACGCGGAGGCTCGAGGCGTGATCGCGCTCGCCCCGGCGGCGCCGCAGGGCGTCGAGCAGGTCGGCGGTGTCGTTGAGGTTGCGCTCGCGCTGCTCCGTCGTGCTCGTGACGGGGCGGGGGAGCGTCGAGATCGGGCGCGGGGTCTCGGAGAGGGCCGGCTGCGGCTCCGTGTCGGAGGGGCGGACGGCGGCCGGCCGCGCGTGCGGCATCGCGGCGGGGCGGCCGGCGGTGGGGTGGTCGGCCCGGGCGGAGCGGCTCGGCGCCTCCGCGGACTCCGTGTCGAAGCGCGTGGCGAGCTCGTCGACGGCTGCGGGGATGACGGCGCGCAGGCGCGGGATGAGGGTCGGCCGGATCTCGCCCTGCTGCGAGAGCGTGATCGCCTCGGAGGTCAGCGGCGACAGCAGCGCCTTCCGCGGGTCGAAGCGCCAGCGGGCGTCGTGGTCGATCTCGTCCGAGCGGAAGAGGAGCTTGACGACCCAGCCCTCCTCCTCCTTCCAGCTCGACCACTGCTCGCCCTCGGCGCCGAGCGACGCGAGGCGGTCGCGGATGACGTCGCCGAAGGGCGTGCCCTCCTCGAGGGGATCGGGGTCGGTGGTCGTGTAGACGCGCACGGCGAGGGCGGACGCGACGATGTGCTCGCGCTCGGCCGTGACGGGTCCCTCGAAGCGCTGGACGTAGCCCAGGTCGGCGCCCGTGAGCTCGGCGACCTCCTCGGCGGAGAGCCCGGAGCGGATGTGGGCCTGGATCTCGCGGGGGGAGACGCGCTTCTCGCGCGGCGGGAGGGTGTGGACCCGCGGCCGCAGCTGGCTCTGCAGCGTCTCGTCGATGCGGACCGAGAAGCGCTCGCCGCCCTCGGACACGAGGACGAGCGATCCGCCCTCGACGCCGATCACCTTCAGTTCCATCATCGTGGGGACCCTCCTTCTGGACGCGGACCGGGCAAGGATGCCACGCGCCCGGGCGATCGGCCGGGAATACCCCGGGCGGGTCGAAAGTTGGTGCGGAAGGAGGCGGGGCGAGCGGGTGTCAAGAGCCGTTCGAGGTGGTTTGCGAATCGATGCGTCGTGATGCACACTGACCCCGCCGATTTGTTGAACAGCAGAAATAAGAAGTGGATGGGAATGGCTACGGACTACGACGCCCCCCGCAAGACCGATGACGACTCCGAGTCGATCGAGGCCCTGAAGGAGCGAGTCCCCGACAAGATGTCCGGAGTCGTCGACGTCGATGACGCCGACAACCCGGGCGGATTCGAACTGCCCGGTGCCGATCTGTCCGACCTCGATCTGGACGTCGTGGTCCTTCCGCCCCAGGCGGACGAGTTCACGTGCGTGAGCTGCTTCCTCGTGAAGCACCGCTCGCAGATCGACCACGAGGAGAAGCTCGGACCGATCTGCCTGGAGTGCGCCGCTTAAGCGCCTCCCGGCTCCGAAGGACGACCGCTCCGTCGCCGTGATCCCCGGATCGCGGCGACGATGTCGTCCGGGCGGCGGGTGGAGACCAGCCAGTACGGCGTCGGGTCGGCCGGATCCTCGATCGGGACCCGCACCACCTCCTTCACCCAGCCGCGGATGACCAGGTACGCCCGCGCGTCCAGGCGCGTCCCGCGCTCGGCGAACGCCTGGTCCCCCGAGTAGGAGGACGGCTCGCCCACGAGGTCCAGCGGGATGTGCGCGCGGCCGGCGCGCAGCTCCCCCTCCGCCACCTCGATCACGGGGGAGAGGGCCAGCAGCGACAGCACGCAGCCCGCGTACAGAACGACCGCGACGATCACCCCCACCGCGAGGTCGATGGGCGCGAACACCAGGATGCTGGCGGGGATCACGAGGGCGGTGGCGACGAAGAGCCAGGGCGCGGGCCACAGCCTCTCTCGGTAGGACGGCATGACCCTATTGGATCAGACGTTTGGTCTACCCTCGTCACGTGCCTGCAACCGTCGACGTCCCGATCACCGCGGACCGGCTCCCCTCCTACGCCCGTCCGGGCGACGCGGGAGCCGATCTCCACTCGACGGAGGACGTGGTGCTCGCCCCCGGTGAGCGCGCCTCCGTCGGCACAGGGGTGGCCGTCGCCCTCCCGGAGGGCCACGCCGGCTTCGTCGTCCCCCGCAGCGGGCTGGCCTTCAGGCACGGCATCACCGTCGTCAACGCCCCCGGAACGATCGACGCGGGCTACCGCGGTGAGATCCGGGTGGCGCTGCTGAACACCGACAGCCGCGAGACGTACCGCGTCTCGGCGGGGGACCGGATCGCGCAGCTCGTGATCGTCCCCGTCGTCCAGGCGAGGTTCACGGCCGTCGACGAGCTTCCCGAGTCGGTCCGCGGCACGGGCGGCTTCGGATCCACCGGGTACGCCGCCGGCGCCCAGGAGACCAGAATCCACGAGGAGAGCGCATGAGCGACATCCAGTCCACGACCGGCGAGGCCGCCGAGCCCGTCCAGCAGGACTTCGAGAAGTCGGCGCCGGAGGACCGCGCGGAGGCCGGGCCCCTGGACGAGCGCGAGGCCAACCCGGTCCGCCCCTACATCGACCTCGGCGGGGTGAAGGTGCTTCCCCGCGAGGGCATGCACATCCGCCTCGAGGTCGAGGAGGGGACCAAGCGCGTCATCGCCGTCGGCCTCGACTACGCAGGGTCGACGCTGCAGGTGCAGCCCTTCTCCGCGCCGCGCTCCTCGGGCCTCTGGCACGAGATCCGCGGCCAGATCGCCGAGCAGATCGGCCGTCAGGGCGGATCGACGACGGAGCGCGACGGCGTCTTCGGTCCGGAGCTCGTCGCCGACCTCCCGATCGCCGGCGGCCAGACCCGCGTCGCCCGGTTCGTCGGCGTCGACGGTCCGCGCTGGTTCCTCCGCGGCGTGATCGCCGGAGCCGGAGCCGTCGACGAGCAGGCGGCCGCCTCGGTCGAGGAGCTCTTCCGCAGCATCGTCGTGGTCCGCGGCAGCGGCCCGATGCCTCCGCGCGACCTGATCCCGCTGAAGGTGCCGACCGGCAGCCAGACCCAGCAGAGCGCGAGCTGACCGGCATGGAGCCGGTGCGGCCCGAGGACCCGGCCCGATCGGAGGAGCCGGTCCGGCCCGAGGTGGGCGACGCGATCGCGCAGGCCGCCCGCCGCTCGGGACTCGGCGCGGTCGCCGACGGCGAGCCGTTCGACGGGAAGGCGCTGCTGCGCACCATGGGCGGCGTCCGGGGGATCCTCGAGGCCGTCGTGCCCGGCATCGCCTTCGTCCTGCTCTACACGGTCACCTCGGAGCTGGTGCTCTCGCTGGTCGCTTCCGTCGGGCTCGCCGTGGCGTTCACGGTGGCGCGGGTGCTCGGCCGGACGCCGGTGATCCAGGCCGTCGGCGGGCTGCTCGCCGTGGTGGTCTCGGCCGCACTGGCGCTGTTCACCGGGCGGGGCGTCGACAACTTCGCCCTGGGGCTGCTCACCAACCTCGTCTACGGGCTCGTCTTCCTCCTCTCCGTCCTCGTGCGCTGGCCCCTGATCGGCGTCGCCGCCGGCTTCCTGATGGGGGACGGCACCTCCTGGCGGTCCGATCGGCGCAAGCGCCGCCTCTTCGGCGCCCTGACCCTCGCGTGGGCGGGGCTCTTCCTCCTGCGACTGGCCGTGCAGTACCCGCTGTTCCTCGCCGAGGACACCACGGCGCTGGGCATCTGGAAGCTGGCGCTGGGCCTGCCCCTGTACGCGCCGCTGCTGGTGCTCACCGTGCTCGCCGTCCGGGCCGAGTACCGCGGAGCCGGCGAGCGCGCCGATGCGGGCGATGCTCCGGATCGTGCATAGAATTGTCTCGACGTCGAGATAAATAGCGCTCGCCTCCCCGCACCGTCGCGGCGAGGTCGACCGGGCGCCTCGGCGTCGAGGAGTTAGGTCCTCCTTGGTGGCAAGCCGCTGTGCGCGGTCGTCAAGATGAGGACGGAGAGCGGCTCCGCCCGTCGGCGGACGCTGCAGTCAGCGAAGGAGAGGGCGACGTGTCCGCGGTAGACAGCTTTGGATCGAAAGACACCCTGAAGGTCGGCTCGACCGACTACGAGGTGTTCCGCATCGACCGGGTCCCCGGTCACGAGAAGCTCCCGTTCAGCCTCAAGGTGCTGCTCGAGAACCTCCTCCGCACGGAGGACGGCGCGAACATCACCGCCGACCACATCCGCGCCCTCGGCGAGTGGGTCCCGGAGTCGGAGCCCGACACCGAGATCCAGTTCACGCCGGCCCGCGTGGTCATGCAGGACTTCACCGGCGTGCCCTGCATCGTCGACCTCGCCACGATGCGCGAGGCCGTCGCTGCCCTGGGCGGCGACGCGAACCGGATCAACCCGCTCGCGCCCGCCGAGATGGTGATCGACCACTCCGTCATCGCCGACCTCTTCGGCACCGAGGACGCGCTCGAGCGCAACGTCGAGCTCGAGTACGAGCGCAACGGCGAGCGGTACCAGTTCCTCCGCTGGGGCCAGACCGCCTTCGACGACTTCAAGGTCGTCCCGCCCGGAACCGGCATCGTGCACCAGGTCAACATCGAGTACCTGGCCCGCGTCACCATGACCCGCGAGGTGGGCGGCGCGCTGCGCGCCTACCCCGACACCTGCGTCGGCACCGACTCGCACACGACGATGGTCAACGGCCTCGGCGTGCTCGGCTGGGGCGTCGGCGGCATCGAGGCCGAGGCCGCGATGCTCGGCCAGCCCGTCTCGATGCTCATCCCGAAGGTCGTCGGCTTCAAGCTCACCGGCTCGATCCCGACCGGCGTGACCGCGACGGACGTCGTGCTCACCATCACGCAGATGCTGCGCAAGCACGGCGTGGTCGGCAAGTTCGTCGAGTTCTACGGGGCGGGCGTCGCCGCAGTGCCGCTCGCCAACCGCGCCACCATCGGCAACATGAGCCCCGAGTTCGGCTCCACCGCCGCGATGTTCCCCATCGACGACGTGACCCTCGACTACCTGCGCCTCACCGGCCGCAGCGACGAGCAGATCGCCCTCGTCGAGCAGTACTCCAAGCTGCAGAAGCTCTGGCACGACCCCGCGGTCGAGCCGGTCTTCAGCGAGTACCTCGAGCTCGACCTCGGCACCGTCGTCCCCTCGATCGCCGGCCCGAAGCGCCCGCAGGACCGGATCGAGCTCTCGTCCGCCAAGACGCAGTTCGAGTCGGACCTCACCAACTACGCGGACGTCTCGCACGACATCGTCGACCTGACCATCGCGGAGTCGTTCCCCGCCTCCGACCCCGGAGAGCTGCAGCCGCAGGACGAGCACAGCAGCCACGAGCACACCCACCGCTCGCACGCGCCGGCGACCGCCTCCAAGCCGACCACGGTCGAGCTCGGCGAGGGCGGGACCTTCACGATCGATCACGGCGCCGTCGCGATCGCGGCGATCACCTCGTGCACCAACACGTCGAACCCGTCCGTCATGCTCGCGGCCGGCCTGCTGGCCCGCAACGCGGCGCAGAAGGGCCTGAAGGCCAAGCCGTGGGTCAAGACCACGCTGGCGCCCGGATCGAAGGTCGTCACCGACTACTACGAGAAGGCCGGCCTGACCGAGTCGCTCGAGGCGCTCGGCTTCTACACGGTCGGCTACGGCTGCACGACCTGCATCGGCAATTCCGGCCCGCTGCTCGAGGAGATCTCGGCCGCGGTGCAGGACAACGACCTCGCCGTGACCGCCGTGCTCTCGGGCAACCGCAACTTCGAGGGCCGCATCAACCCGGACGTGAAGATGAACTACCTGGCGAGCCCCCCGCTCGTCATCGCCTACGCGCTCGCCGGCTCGATGAACTTCGACTTCGAGGTCGACGCGCTCGGCACCGACTCCGACGGCAACGACGTGTTCCTCAAGGACATCTGGCCCGACGCGGCCGAGGTTCAGGCGACGATCGACTCGTCGATCGACAAGTCGATGTTCGACACGCAGTACGCGGGCGTGTTCGACGGTGACGAGCGCTGGCGCGCGCTGCAGACCCCCGAGGGCTCGATCTTCGAGTGGGACGAGTCGTCGACCTACGTGCGGAAGCCCCCGTACTTCGACGGCATGACGATGGAGACGACCCCGGTCACCGACATCGCCGGTGCCCGCGTGCTCGCCAAGCTCGGCGACTCCGTCACGACCGACCACATCAGCCCCGCCGGCTCGATCAAGGCCGACAGCCCCGCCGGCCGCTACCTCGACGAGCACGGCATCGACCGCAAGGACTACAACTCCTACGGCTCGCGCCGCGGCAACCACGAGGTGATGATCCGCGGCACGTTCGCGAACATCCGCCTGCGCAACCAGCTGCTCGACGGCGTGGAGGGCGGCTACACCCGCGACTTCACTCAGCCGGACGCCCCGCAGTCGTTCATCTACGACGCGTCGCAGAACTACCAGGCCGAGGGCACCCCGCTCGTCATCCTGGGCGGCAAGGAGTACGGCTCCGGCTCGTCGCGCGACTGGGCGGCCAAGGGAACGAGCCTGCTGGGCGTCAAGGCGGTCATCGTCGAGAGCTTCGAGCGGATCCACCGCTCGAACCTCATCGGCATGGGCGTCGTCCCGCTGCAGTTCCCCGCGGGCGAGAGCTGGGAGTCGCTGGGCCTCGACGGCACCGAGTCGATCAGCATCTCGGGCATCGAGGAGCTGAACGAGGGCGTCACCCCCAAGACGGTCCACGTCGTCGCCGAGCCGACCGAGCACTCGGCCGAGGGCAAGCGGACCGTCGAGTTCGACGCGGTCGTCCGCATCGACACCCCCGGTGAGGCGGACTACTACCGCAACGGCGGCATCCTGCAGTACGTGCTGCGCTCGCTCGTCTAGATCAGCCGCAGAGCGTGTGCGC
The DNA here is from genome assembly GCF_002930975.1 of Rathayibacter sp. AY1A3. NCBI lineage: Bacteria > Bacillati > Actinomycetota > Actinomycetes > Micrococcales > Microbacteriaceae > Rathayibacter > Rathayibacter sp. AY1A3. The sequence continues at coordinate 22,736 of NZ_PSTO01000007.1, forward strand.
CTTCCCTGCGGGGGAGGCGCACACGCGTTCCCGGGGGCCCCGTGCGTAGACTCGGGAGACGTCCCCACCTCGCTCACGACCCCGGAAGGCGGCGCGCATGGCTGTTCTCGAGACCATCGGCGGTCCTCGCGATCTCGATCGCCTGACCGCGGCCGAGCTCGAGACGCTGGCGCAGGAGATCCGCGACTTCCTCGTGCGCGAGGTCTCGAAGACCGGCGGCCACCTGGGGCCGAATCTCGGCGTCGTCGAGACGACCATCGCGATCCACCGGGTCTTCGACTCGCCGCACGACGCGATCGTGTTCGACACCGGCCACCAGTCCTACGTCCACAAGCTGCTCACCGGTCGCCAGGACTTCTCGAAGCTCCGGCAGCGCGGCGGCCTCGCCGGCTACCCGCAGCGGAGGGAGTCGCCGCACGACATCGTCGAGAGCTCGCACGCCTCCAGCTCGCTGTCCTGGGCGGACGGCATCTCCCGCGCCTTCACGATGACCGGCCAGACCGACCGCCACGTCGTCGCGGTCGTGGGCGACGGCGCCCTCACCGGCGGCATGACCTGGGAGGCGCTGAACAACATCAGCGACGACAACTCCCGCGGGCTGGTCATCGTGGTCAACGACAACGGGCGCTCCTACGCCCCGACCATCGGCGGCATGGCCCGCTTCCTCAACGGTGTCCGCACGCGGCCGACCTACCGCACGATGCACCGCGGCTCCCGGGCCGTCTCGGAGCGGCTGGGCGGCCCGGCCGCCGCCGTCTACCGCGGCGTGCGCGGCGGGCTCCACGGCTTCCTCAGCCGCTTCATCAACAACGAGGCGCTCTACTCCAACCTCGACATCAAGTACCTGGGGCCGATCGACGGACACGACCTGACGGCGATGGAGGAGGCCCTCCAGCAGGCGAAGGACTACGGCCAGCCGGTCATCGTCCACGCGATCACCCAGAAGGGCAAGGGCTTCGGTCCGGCCGTGCACGACCTCGCCGACCAGTTCCACGCCGTCGGGCAGATCGACCCCGAGACGGGCGAGCCGCTGAGCGCGGCCGGAGCCCGATCGTGGACCTCGGTGTTCGCCGAGGAGATCGTCACCCTGGCCGACGAGGACCCGACGATCGTCGGGATCACGGCCGCCATGCTCCGGCCCGTCGGTCTCGACCGCCTCGCGGAGAAGTACCCCGAGCGCGTCTTCGACGTCGGCATCGCGGAGCAGCACGCCGTGACGTCGGCCGCCGGTCTCGCCTTCGGGGGGCTGCATCCGGTCGTCGCGCTGTACGCCACCTTCGTGAACCGCGCCTTCGACCAGGTCTTGATGGACGTCGCGCTGCACCGCGCCGGCGTCACCTTCGTGCTGGACCGCGCCGGAGTCACCGGACCCGACGGTCCGAGCCACCACGGCATGTGGGATCTGGCGATCCTGCAGGTCGTCCCGAACATCCGCCTCGCCGCTCCGCGCGACTCCGTGCGTCTGCGCGAGGAGCTGCGCGAGGCCGTGGGCGTCACCGACGCGCCGACCGTGGTGCGCTTCTCGAAGGGGAGCGTCGGCGACGAGATCGACGCCGTCGAGCGCCTCGGCGACGGGGTCGACGTGCTCGCCCGCGCCGAGCGCAAGGACGTGCTGCTGGTCACGGTCGGGCCGATGGCCGCGATGGGTCTCGAGGTCGCTCAGCGGCTCGCGGCCCAGGGCATCGGAGCCACCGTCGTCGACCCCCGCTGGGTCGTGCCCGTGCCCACCAGCATCATCGAGCTCGCCCGCGAGCACCGCATCGTCGTCTCGATCGAGGACGGGGTGCGCGTCGGCGGGATCGGCACGCGCATCCGCCAGGACCTGCGCGAGGCCGGCGTGGACACCGCGGTGACCGAGCTCGGGCTGCCCGACCAGTTCCTCGACCACGCCAAGCGCGAGGAGATCCTCGAGGACGTCGGGCTCACTCCCCAGCACATCGCTCGCGACGTCGTCGCGCAGGTGCTGGGCAGCAAGATCCCGGTCGCCCGTCCGCTCCCGGACGAGGTCGAGGCCCGGGACGACGCCCGCAGCGACTGATCGGCCGTCGGGCTCCGTCCCTCAGGCGACGCGCGGAAGGGGCGCCGGATCAGATCCGGCGCCCCTTCCGCGTCACTGCACTCCGCGTCAGTCGACGCCGCGGATCGCGGGGTGGTGGAACGTGTCCCCGAACGCCCGCTCGCTCGCGCCGACCCGGTCGAGGTAGGGCGTGAGCCCGCCCATCTGGAACGGGTAGCCCGCGCCGAGGATCAGGCAGAGGTCGATGTCCTCCGCGGCGTGCACGACGTCGTCGTCCAGCATCCGCTTGACCTCGTCCGCGAGACCCGTCTCGACGCGCAGCCGCAGCTGCTCGGCCGTCATCGGCTCCGTGCCCCCGGCGACGATCGCGACCGCGCGCTTGTCGACGCCCTTCACACGCCCCTTCGCGTCGCGCTCGAAGACGTGGCCGAGCTCGGCGAGGCGGTGCAGGTTGGGGCTGTCGAAGAAGCGGTCGGGGAACGCGGCGTGGTGGGTGTCGAGCACGTGCGCGCCGACCTTGAGGCCCACCAGCTCGAGCAGCTCGAACGGGGTCATCGGCAGGCCGAACGGAGCCAGCGACTGCTCGACGACCTCGAAGGGAGTGCCCGTGTCGACCGCGTGCATCGCCTCGCCCAGGACCTTCGCCAGCACGCGGTTCACCACGAAGCCCGGGGTGTCGCGCGTGATGACGGCGTTCTTCTTGAGCTTCGCGGCGGTGACCATCGCCGTCGAGAGGGTCTCGTCGTCGGTGTGCGGTGTCCGGACCACCTCGATCAGCGGCATGACCGCGACCGGGTTGAAGAAGTGGAAGCCGACGAGGCGCTCCGGGTGCTCCAGCCGCTCGCCGATGCGCTCGACGGAGAGGGACGAGGTGTTGGTCGCGAGCACCGCCGTGGGCGAGACGTAGCGCTCGATGTCGGCGAACACCTCCTGCTTCACCGACAGCTCCTCGAAGACCGCCTCGATCACCCAGTCGGCGTCGGCGAAGTCGGAGCGGTCGGTCGTGCCGGTGATCAGCGCGCGGAGGCGGTTCGCGTCGTCGGGGGAGACGCGTCCCTTCGCCAGCAGCGCGTCGATCTCGGCGCGGATGCCCGCGACGCCCTTGTCGACCCGCTCCTGGTCGAGGTCGGTGATGACCACCGGCACCTGGAGGCGGCGGAGGAAGAGCAGCGCGAACTGCGAGGCCATGAGGCCCGCGCCGACCACCCCGACCTTGGTGACGGGCTTGGCCAGCGCCCTGTCGGGCGCTCCCGCGGGACGCTTGGCGCGCTTCTGCACCAGATCGAACGCGTAGATGCTCGCGCGGAACTGGTCGCCCGAGATCAGGTCGGCCAGCGCCTCGTCCTCGGCGGCGAAGCCCTCCTCGCGGGTGGTGTTCTTCGCGGCCTTGAGCAGCTCCAGCGCGCGGTACGGAGACGCCGCGACCGTGCCGATCCGCGACTCCAGCTGCTTGCGCGCGATCGAGATCGCGACGTCCCACTTGACCAGCCGCTCCAGCTTGCCGGGCGCGTTCGGCCGCTCCACCTTCACGGAGCCGCCGATCACGCCGTCGGCCCAGCGGAGCGAGTCCTCGAGGAAGGCGGCGGGCGGGAAGATCGCGTCGGCGATGCCGAGGTCGAACACCTCCTGGCCCTTGAGCGTGCGGTTGTTCTTCAGCGGGTTCTCGACGACGACCTTGAGCGCGTTCTCGATGCCGATCAGGTTCGGCAGGAGCCACGCGCCGCCCCAGCCGGGGATGATGCCGAGGAAGACCTCGGGGAGCCCGAGCGCGGGGATGGAGGAGTCGACGGTGCGGTAGTCGGCGTTCAGGCCGATCTCGGTGCCGCCGCCCAGGGCGAGGCCGTTGATGAAGGCGAAGGACGGCACGCCCAGCTCTGCCAGCATCCCCAGCGTGCGGTGGCCCAGGCGCGCCAGCTGGCGGCCGAGCTCACGGCTCGGGATGGCCCCGACCTTGCTGAGGTCGGCTCCCGCGGCGAGGATGAACGGCTTGCCGGTGATGCCGACCGCCTGGATCTCGCCGCGCGAGGCGCGCTCCTTCTGCGCCAGGAGGACGTCCGCCAGCTCGAAGAGCGACACCGGCCCGAAGGTGTTGGGGCGGGTGTGGTCGCGGTCGTTGTCGAGCGTGATCAGGGCGAGCGTGCGGCCGCTGGGCAGCGGCACGTCGCGGACATAGGAGTGGGTGACGACCTCGCCCTCGGCGAGGTCCACGAGGTTCTCGAATCCGTCGAGCATGGGTCAGCGTCCCTTCCGTCGTCCGCGCTTGCCGTCGTAGTGCGGGTTCTCCCAGATCACCGTGCCGCCCTGGCCGAGGCCGACGCAGAGGGCCGTCACGCCGTAGCGGACCTCGGGGTGCGACTCGAACTGCCGGGCCAGCTGGATCATCAGCCGGACCCCGGAGGAGGCGAGCGGGTGGCCGATCGCGATCGCTCCGCCGTACTCGTTGACGCGCGGGTCGTCGTCGTCGAGGCCGAAGTGGTCGAGGAAGGAGAGCACCTGCACGGCGAACGCCTCGTTGAGCTCGAAGAGCCCGATGTCCTCGATGCCCAGGCCCGCCTTGCGGAGCGCCTTCTCGGTCGAGGGGACCGGGCCGATGCCCATGATCTCGGGCTCGACGCCGGCGTACGCGAAGCTCACCATCCGCATCTTCGCGGACAGGCCCAGCTCCTGCGCGGCCTCGGCGCTGGCCAGGAGCGACACCGTCGCCCCGTCGTTGAGCCCGGAGGAGTTGCCCGCGGTCACCCGGCCGTGGGGCCGGAACGGGGTCCGCAGGCCCGCGAGGCCCTCGAGGGTCGTCTCGGGGCGCGGTGCCTCATCGGCGGTCGCGAGGCCCCAGCCCGCGGCGCTGCGCGTGGCGACGGGGACGAGGTCCGGCTGGATGCTGCCGGCGGCGTACGCGGCGGCGAGCTTCTGCTGGCTCCGCAGGGCGTAGTGGTCGGCGCGCTCCTTCGTCAGGTGCGGGAAGCGGTCGTGGATCCGCTCCGCCGTGCGGCCCATGTTGAGCGCGTCCTCGCCGACGAGGCGCTCGGAGAGGAAGCGCGGGTTGGGGTCGGCGCCGAAGCCCATCGGGTGCCGGCCCATGTGCTCCACGCCGCCGGCGAGGACCACGTCGTAGGCGCCGAACGCGATGCCGCCCGCGGTCGCGGTGACCGAGGTCATCGCTCCGGCGCACATGCGGTCGATGGCGAAGCCGGGCACCGACTTCGGCAGCCCTGCGAGCAGCGCCGCCGTGCGGCCGAGGGTCAGGCCCTGGTCGCCCTGCTGGGTGGTGGCGGCGATCGCCACCTCGTCCACCCGCTCCTTCGGCAGCGCGCCGTTGCGCTCCAGCAGACCGATCATCGCCTTGACGACGAGGTCGTCGGCTCGGGTCTGCCAGTACATGCCCTTCTCGCCGGCACGCCCGAACGGAGTACGGACTCCGTCGACGAACACGACTTCGGATCTCTCGGCCACAATGCCTCCCAGGAACTCACGGTCGCCGTCGATCGTAGGAACCGGCACCGCGCAGCCGGAATCCTTTGCCGCTTCCTACGAAGGGGTTTCGGTGCCCTCGGCCGGCGCTTGGGCCGCTTCGACAAACGCGGTGGCGATCGAGCCCGATGTGGCCTCGACCTGCCAGGCGCGGGCGCCGGCGCGGGTGAGCTCCGCGGCGACCGACTCCGCGGTCAGCGGCTCGGGCGGGTTCCAGGCCACCCGGCGCAGCAGCTCCGGCGTGAGCAGGTTCTCGACCGGGAGCGAGAGCAGCTCCGCGATCTCGGTGACCACGGCGCGTCCCGCCTTCAGGCGCGCGTCGGCGGCCGGGTTGCGATCGCCCCACGCGCGGGGAGGGGGGAGCGTGTCGGCGGCCGGGCGGGTCGGGCTCGGCAGGTCCTCGGTCGTCGTCCCGCGCTCGATCGCGGCCCACCAGCGCTCGACCTCGCCGCGGCTGGCGCGGCCGGTGAAGTCGCGGCGGCCCGAGAGCTGGCCGATGCTGGTCGGGATGTTGCGGGCGACCGCGATGATCGAGGAGTCGGGGATCAGGCGGCCGGGAGCGATGTCGCGCTCGCGGGCGAACGCGTCCCGGGCCAGCCAGAGCTCGCGCGCCACGGCGAGGGGGCGCGGGCCGCGGAGCGAATGCATGCCGGAGAGGCGGCGCCACGGATCCGGCAGGACCGCCTTCGGGGCGCGCGCGAGCGTCGCCTCGAACTCCTCGCGGGCGATGCGCGTCTTCCGCGCGGCGATGAGCATCTCCTCCATGCGGTCGCGGAGGTCGACGAGGAGCTCCACGTCCTTCGCGGCGTAGACGAGCCAGCTCTGGGGGAGGGGGCGGGTCGACCAGTCGGCGGCCGAGTGCTCCTTGGCCAGGTGGATGCCGAGGAGGTCCTCGACGACGGCGCCGAGGCCCACCTTGGGCAGTCCGAGGAGTCGGGCGGCGAGCTCGGTGTCGAAGATCCGCACCGGGTCCAGGCCCACCTCGCGCAGGCAGGCGAGATCCTGGCTGGCGGCGTGGAGCACCCACTCCTCCTGGCCGATGACCGCCTGCAGGGCGTCCATCCGGCCGATGGCGGGAGGATCGAAGAGGAACGCGCCGGCGCCGCGCCGGTAGACCTGGATCAGGTACGCGCGCTGCGAGTAGGTGAAGCCGGAGGCGCGCTCGGCGTCGACGGCGACGGGGCCCTCGCCGGCGGCGAGGGCGTCGACCGCGGCGAGGAACTCGTCGGGCGTGGAGAGGACACGGTAATCAGTCACGGTTGTTCCGTCGGAAGGCGAGCGGGGTCACACCGTCGCTCGATACGGGCGGGAGACCCGCGAGCATGCACAACAGCTCCCCCCACCCTTCCACGTGAGCGGCGAGCTGCGCATCATCCGGGCTCCAGGAGGCGCGGATCTCGATCTGCGCACCGTCCCCCTGAGCGGCCAGCTCGCCGAAGCCGGTGGAGAGCACCTTGGTCGCCGTGCCGGACGCGGCGGAATAGGAGGCGCCCCGCGCCCCGAGGGCGTCGATGAGCCAGGACCAGGCGACCTCGGCGAGGAACGGATCGGTGCCGATCTCGACCTCGAGGGGGGCCTGGGCGAAGCAGACGACACGGAAGGGGCCGCCCCACTGCTCGGGCTCCTCGGGGTCGTAGAGCAGGATGAAGCGCCCCGTGCCCAGCTCGGAGTCGCGTCCGTGCGCGTGCGGCGCGACGTCGCCCGACAGGGCGAGGGCCCAGGGCGCGAGACCCGACGGCGAGGCGATCTCGGACACGGTGAGCTCGGCGCGCGTGGCAGCGGCGCGGATCGACTCCGTCGCGACCCGGAACTCCTCAGGGAGCTGGGACGACGCTGGGAATTCGGGCACGATCGCAGACTAGGGTTCCGACGCGCCCGGGACGCGGAGGCACGCCGGGTGGGCGGCTCTCAGCGCATGCGGCTCCAGCGGGCGTAGACGGCCCCGGAATCGTCCGCGGCCAGGAGCGTCAGGGCGTAGGCGTCGTCGACGACGGCCGTGCCCGTCGCGACCGGGAGGCCCGGCAGGACGACGCGCGGCGAGGTGGTGAGGCACAGCTCGTCGACCCGGCCCGAGGCGAGGAACTGGCCCGAGAGCGAGGCGCCGCCCTCGCAGACGACGCGGTGCAGGCCGAGCCCGGCGAGAGCCTCCAGGAGCTCGTCGACGCCGATCCGCTCCGAGGAGGACGGGACCGGGACGACCTCGACGCCGGCGGGGAGCCCCTCCACCGCGCCGCGCGACTCCGGCACCAGCAGCAGGACCCGGGAGCCCTCCTGCAGCTCCAGGCGGTGCCCGGCGAGATCGCCCGAGGCGGAGACGACGGCGAGCGGGACCCGCCGGGGGACGCGGTAGCCCTCGGCGCGGACGCTCGCGGCTCCGACGAGGACGACGTCGGCCTGCTCGCGGACGACTCCGAGGATCGTGCGGTCGACGCGGTTGGTGAGCGTCTCGCTCGTGCCGTCGGAGCCGGTGCTGGAGCCGGTGACGCTCGCGATCATGTTCAGGCGCACGCGTACCGCCTCGTCGGGACGCCAGGCGTCCGCGACCGCCGCTCGCGCGCCCTCCTCGCCGATCACGATCGGCGGACCGGCGGGGACGAGCGGCCGGAGGATCATGCGGCCAGGTGCGCGCGGACCTGCCGCTTGGTACGGCCGAGCAGCGCGGTCATGCCGCGCAGGCGCAACGGCGAGACCGCCTCCGAGAGGCCGATGGTCTGCGGGAAGTCGTCGGGGACGGCGAGCACCTGCTCGGGGGTGAGCCCGGCCAGGCCCTGCGCCAGGATCGACGCGAAGCCGCGCGTCGTGGGCGCCTCGCGGGGAGCCGTGGCGTGCAGGTGCACGATCCCGCCCTCCACATCGACGACGATGAAGACGGGCGCCTGGCACTCCTCCACGCGCTCGAAGAGGTCCGGGTGGTCGCGGTAGCGCTCGGGCAGGTCGGGGAGCTCGTTCGAGAACTCGAGCAGGAGCTGCAGGCGCTCCGGCTTCTCGAGGGCGAGGAACTCCTCGCGGATGTCGCGCAGAGCGTCGGGGAGCGTGGTGTCGGTCATCCGGTCCAGTGTCTCATCGGGGGAGGGGCGGCGGGCGGTCGCAGCGGAGGCCGGGGGCCCGGATCCGGCCCGTCGACGGGCGGATCGGCGCTCCCGGCCTCCGTCGTGACGCGTCAGCGGGCCGCGGGGGCCTCGCCGGGCTCGGCGCCCTGCACGATCGGGACGCGGACGGCGCTGCCCCACTCGGTCCAGGAGCCGTCGTAGTTGCGGACGCCCTCGAAGCCGAGGAGGTGGGTCAGCACGAACCAGGTGTGGGCGGAGCGCTCGCCGATCCGGCAGTAGGCGATGACGGAGTCGCCGTCCTTCAGCCCCGCGCCCTCGCGGTAGATGCCGTTCAGCTCGTCGAGGGGGCGGAAGGTGCCGTCCTCGGCGGCGGCCCTGCCCCACGGCACGTTCTGCGCGCTCGGGATGTGACCGGCGCGCAGGGCGCCCTCCTCCGGGTAGGCCGGCGCCGTGGTGCGCTGCCCGGTGAACTCCTCCGGGGAGCGGACGTCGATCAGCGGGTTGCCGAAGTGCGCGAGGACGTCGTCCTTGAAGGCGCGGATCTCGGCGTCGCTGCGCTCGACGACGGGGTACTCGGCGGGCTCCGGGGAGGAGGCGTCGGTGGTCGTCGGGCGGCCCTCCGCGAGCCACTTGTCGCGGCCGCCGTCGAGCAGACGGACGTCCTCGTGGCCGAAGAGGGTGAAGACCCAGAGCGCGTAGGCGGCCCACCAGTTGTTCTTGTCGCCGTAGACGACGACGGTGGTGTCGCGGGCGATGCCCTTGCCGCCGACCAGCGCGGCGAACGCGGCGCCGTCGATGTAGTCGCGCTGCACCGGGTCGTTGAGGTCGGTGTGCCAGTCGATCTTGACGGAGCCGGGGATGTGGCCGGTCTCGTAGAGCAGGACGTCCTCGTCGGACTCGACGACGACGAGACCGGGAGTGCCGAGGCGCTGCTCGAGCCAGTCGGCGCTGACGAGCCGTTCGGGGTGCGCGTAGGAGGCGAACTTCGGCGACGGATCGGTTTCGACGGACAAGGAGGACCTCCAGGATGGTGCGCGGAGCGCGGGCGTGATTCCACGGCGGGCTACGCTGGAGCCCGCCCTTCAGCGACAGTACGCGTCCGCGGACGACGCCGCACGGAGGGCGCCGTAAGAGTTCGACACAGAACCGCGGCGGCTCCGTGCCCGGTGCGGCCGCCGCCACTGAGCGCACGGACCCCGCCGTGCGCAGGATGCGAGACGCGAGTGAGCCCCGACGACGTCCGATCGACGAGCAGCCTGACCGCCCGCTCGCCCCAGATCAGCGGGCACGAGATCGCGTCGACGCTGGTGCCCCCGCGCCAGTTCGAGGGTGCCACCTTCGAGAGCTACCGTCCCGACCCGGAGTACCCCTCGCAGGCCGACGCGGTGGAGGCTCTCCGCGCGTTCGCCGCCGGCGGCGGATCCAAGGGAGGCGGAGGCGGCTTCCTGGGCTTCGGCCGGAAGAAGGCCCCCGCGGTCAAGCCGGGCGTGTACCTCGACGGCGGCTTCGGCGTCGGCAAGACCCACCTGCTCGCGGCGATCTGGCACGCGGTGCCGGGCCGCACCTACTTCGGGACGTTCATCGAGTACACCGCACTCGTCGGCGCGCTCGGCTACGCGGCGACCGTCTCGCTCCTCAAGGGCTCGGCGCTGCTGTGCATCGACGAGTTCGAGCTGGACGACCCGGGCGACACGATGCTGATGACGCGGCTCCTCGGCGAGCTGGTCGCCTCCGGGACCCGCATCGCCGCGACCTCGAACACCCCGCCCAACGCGCTGGGCGAGGGGCGCTTCGCCGCGGCGGACTTCCTCCGCGAGATCCAGTCGATGGCCGCCCACTTCGAGACGATGCGGATCGACGGCACCGACTACCGGCGCCGCGACATCGAGGGCCACGCCGTGGTGCGCACCGACGAGGAGATCGACGCTCTCGTCGCGGCCGCCCCCGCCGGCTCCGTCGTCACCGACGACCCGTTCGCGGACGCCGTGCACCACCTGGGCACCGTGCACCCCTCCCGCTACATCAAGGTGATCGACGGCGTCGACACCATCGTGCTCCGGGGTGTCACCGCTCTGACCGACCAGACCGACGCCCTGCGCCTCGTGGCCTTCATCGACCGGGTCTACGACGCGCAGATCCCGGTCCTCGCCTCCGGGACGCCCCTCGACGAGGTCTTCGGCGGCGACATGCTGAGCGGCGGCTACCGCAAGAAGTACCTGCGCTCGATGTCGCGGCTCATCGCGCTCACCTCGATGGCGCCCCGCTCCTAGGGGCGGATCCGCTCTCCTCCCGGCGTTCCCGGGGTCGTCGTCGTGCCGTCCGCCAGCGCGCCGTAACGCGCTTTTTACACAGGGGCCTCGGCCGTAACCTCCGCGAAACGCGGTGCCTCACGGGACGAAACCTCGCGCCACCAGACTGTCGGCTACCCGAGGTGACCCGACACCCGCGTGTCTCCAGGCCGTGCTCCGACGCAGCGTCCTCGCTCCGGGCTTTTCTCTGCACACTCACGAGAGGTTCAACAATGGATCAAGGCAATACCGCGTTCCTGCTCATCGCAGCCGCGCTGGTCCTGCTCATGACCCCCGGGCTCGCCTTCTTCTACGGCGGCCTGGTGCGTGCGAAGAGCGTCATCAGCATGATGATGCTCAGCTTCGGAGCCATGGGCCTCATCGGGGTCCTCTGGGTCCTGTACGGCTACGCGATCGCGTTCGGCAACGGCCCGTCCGGCCCCGCAGGGACCGACACCTTCGTCGGCATCGACGGCGTCCTCGGCATCGACACCGCCCAGATCGGCCTGCAGGGCATCTACAACGACGCGCTCGGCGAGCAGACGTCGGCCTACCCGACGCTGGCCTTCGCCGCGTTCCAGGCGACGTTCGCGATCATCACCGTCGCGCTCATCTCCGGCGCCATCGCGGACCGCGCGAAGTTCGGCGCCTGGATGGTCTTCGCCGGCGTCTGGGCCACCGTCGTCTACTTCCCGGTCGCCTCGTGGGTCTTCAACTTCACCCTCGGCGACGACGCCACCGTCGTCGACGGCGGCTGGATCGCCTACGGCGTCGGCGCGATCGACTTCGCGGGCGGCACCGCCGTCCACATCAACGCCGGAGCGGCGGCCCTCGCCCTCGCCCTGGTGCTCGGCAAGCGCGTCAACTTCACCAAGGGCGCGCACCAGCCGCACAACCCGCCGTTCGTGCTCCTGGGCGCCGGACTGCTGTGGTTCGGCTGGTTCGGCTTCAACGCCGGCTCCGAGCTCGCCGCCGACGGCATCGCGGCCGTCGCCTTCCTCAACACCATCGCCGCTCCGGCCGCCGCGATCCTCGGCTGGCTCGTCGTCGAGAAGATCAAGGACGGCAAGCCCACCTCGATCGGCGCCGCCTCGGGCGCGGTCGCGGGCCTCGTCGCGATCACCCCGGCCTGCGCCAGCCTGTCGCCGTTCTGGGCGATCGTCCTGGGCGTCATCACCGGAGCCGTCTGCGCCCTGGCGATCGACCTCAAGTACCGCCTCGGCTACGACGACTCGCTCGACGTGGTCGGCGTGCACCTGGTCGGCGGCCTCATCGGAACGCTCTACATCGGCTTCTTCGGCACCGGCGTGGGCCTGTTCCTCACCGGCGACGCGAGCCAGCTCGGCAAGCAGGCCCTCGCGGCCTTCACCGTCCTCGCCTACTCCTTCGTCATGACGCTCCTCATCGGCTGGATCATCCAGAAGACGATGGGCTTCCGCGTGAAGAACGAGGACGAGATCGCCGGCATCGACACGGCCATCCACGGAGAGGCGGGCTACGTCCTGGCGGACTGACCCCCTCCTCCGCAGCACCCGACGGGGTGCCGGCTCTCCGGAGCCGGCACCCCGTCGGCGCGTCCGCGACGGGCGACCGCCGGGCGCGCCCACGCGGGCGGGCGGCCGCGGATCCGGGCTAGGGTTCCGGGGTGCCCTCCTCGCGCTCGGTCGTGTCCCTGCTCCTCCGACTCCTCGGCCGCGCGGTCGCCCCGCGGCCGGACGCCGGGCCCCGCCCGCAGCGCCCGTACCTGAGCACGACGGCGCCGACGCCGGGCGCGAGCGGAGTGGGCCGCACCGTCGAGGTCGACCCGTCGCGGCTCCGCGGGGTCCGCCTGGGCTACGCGCCCACGCCCGACGGCGACCCGGACCCGGGCGAGGTCGTCTGGACCTGGGTCCCCTACGAGGAGGACGACGGCCGCGGCAAGGACCGCCCGGTGCTCGTGCTCGCGGTCGAGAAGTCGGGGACGGTTCTCGCCGTGCGGCTGAGCTCGAAGGAGCACTCCGACTACCTGGCCGTCGGCACCGGCGGCTGGGACCCGGACGGGCGCCCCAGCTGGGTCGACCCGGAGCGCGTGTTCCGCGTGCACCCCGCCGGGATGCGCCGCGAAGGAGCAGCTCTGGAGCGCGCTCGGTACGACGCCGTCGCCCGGGTGCTCTCGGCGCGGTACGGCTGGCACTGAGCGCTAGAAGCCGTCGAGCGGCCACGAGTGGTCGCCGCTGACCGACTCACGGGGCGATCCCTGCCCGTCGAACGAGGGCCGTGCTCCTCGGAGGAGGCGTCAGACCGGGTCGATCGGCACGAAGCCCGCGTACTTCGCGGCGCGGCCGTCCCCGGAGGACGTGCCGGTGAGCCTGCGCTGCACCCACGGCGCGACGTGCTGCCGGTAGTACTGCACGGTTCCGCCGCGCCGGAGTGCGGACTCGGGAGCGTCGGGCAGCGCGGCGGGCGGCGTGAGCCCGAGCGCCCGCAGGACCCGGTCGGCCACCCGCCGGTGTCCCCGCGGGCCGAGGTGCAGGCGGTCCTCCGACCACAGCTCCGGATCGGCGAAAGCGGGGTCGTGCCAGTTGTCGGCGACGACCACGTCGGTCCGGTGGCTCGTCCGGCGCAGGACGGCGTCGGTCAGCGCGTCCCCGCGGCGGCGGATGAGCGAGCCGAGCGGGAGCCGCGGCGACGGGTCGGCGCCGGCCAGGGCGATCAGCACGACGCCCTGCTCGTCGCAGCGCTCGAGGACGCGGAGGTAGGCGTCGGCGATCCGCTCGATGTCGGCGCGCGGGCGCAGCATGTCGTTGCCGCCTCCGTTGAAGGAGAGGTGGGTCGGGCCCAGGGCGAGCGCGGGCTCGAGCTGCTCGGCGAGGATCGGCGCGATGAGCCGGCCCCGGATCGCGAGATTGGCGTACTCGATCCGCTCGCCCGTGGCCGCCGCCCATCCCGCGGCCGTCAGATCGGCCCAGCCGCGCGGGGTGCCGTCCGGCCGCTCGTCGCCGACGCCCTCGGTGAAGGAATCGCCGATCGCGACGTAGCGGACGGCCGTCATCGGCGGGTTCCGGAGGTGCGCATCGTGGCACTGTACCGCTCCGCGGCCGGGCTCAGGCGCGGCGCCTCAGCGGGGTGACCGGTGCCGAGCGGATGCTGCTGGGGCGGGCTGGCGTCGCGGCACCCGGCGCTGCGGCGAGCAGCTCCTCCTCGGGCCGGATGCCGGGCCGGTGCTCGCGCTCGGGACGCGGGGCGGCCCGGAACCAGGCGGCCAGCGCGGAGGACCGGCGGTGCCTCCGGTGGTCGCGGTCCAGCTCGGCGGTGCCCCGGTAGCCGGAGCCCCGGGCGATGCGGTCGAGGCCGCCGAGAGCGACGGGGGTGCTCGCCATCAGGACGGCGGCCAGCTCGAGTCGGCGGAGGGCGAGGTGCTCGTCGAGGCCGAGCCCGTAGCAGCGGCGGAACCGCAGCCGCAGCAGCAGGGCGGGCATCCGCAGCTCGGCGGCGAGGTGGTGGACGGTGAAGCGCCGATCGAGGTAGCGCTCGTTGACGAGGGCGGCCGCCGCGATGGCGACGACGTCGAGCGGCCGGCGGGAGGCGGCGAGGCGAGGGGTGGGGGTTCGGGTGTCCAGGGGAGGCATGCACAGGAGACGCGCGAGGTCCCTGTTCGTGACGCGGAGGCGCGGAATGCGTTCGGGTGGCGCAGTGATCGGTGTCGGACCGGCTCGACCGGCAGGGGCTGTGCCATCGTCGGGAGGGAGCGGAGTCCCCGCCGATCCGGAACCGACACCCAGGAGACGACCGCATGGCGCACGCCGCGCTGATCATCCACAGCGCACGGAAGGTCGACGCGGCCGGGACGGTGGAGGACCACTGGCTCCTCGCGCGGGACGGCGCGATCACGGCGACCGGCACCGGCACCGGCTGGCAGGCGCAGGCGGAGGGGGCGGAGCTGCACGACGCGCGGGGCCTCACCGCTGTCCCGGGCTTCATCGACCTGCACGTGCACGGAGGGGGCGGCCACGGCTTCGACGGAGGAGCGGAGGCGATCCGCGCGGGCCTCGCGCTGCACCGCTCCCGCGGCACCACGCGCTCGCTGGTCAGCCTGGTGTCGGCACCGCTGGAGCAGCTGGAGGCCTCTCTGGACGCGGTCTCGGCTCTCGCGGCCGCCGACCCGCTCGTGCTCGGCGCCCACCTCGAGGGCCCGTTCCTCGCGCCCTCGCGCAGGGGAGCGCACGACCCCGCGGCTCTCGTGCACCCCTCCTCCGGCGCGGTCGGCCGGCTGCTGGACGCCGCCCGCGGACGCCTCGCGCAGATCACACTCGCGCCCGAGCTGCCGGGAGCCCTCGCCGCGGTGGAGCGGCTCGCCGGCGCCGGCACGGTGGTCGCGGTGGGCCACACCGAGGCGGACGCCGACCAGGCGCGGGCCGCGTTCGACCGCGGAGCCCGGCTGGTCACGCACGCGTTCAACGCCATGCGCGGGATCGGCCACCGCGCCCCGGGCCCGATCCCGGTGGCCCTGGGAGACGAGCGGGTCGCGCTCGAGCTGATCCTCGACGGCCGGCACGTGGACGTCGAGGTGGTGCGGCTCGCGTTCGCGGCGGCTCCCGGGCGGATCGCGCTCGTCACCGACGCGATGGCGGCGGCCGGGGCGGGCGACGGAGCGCACCGCCTCGGCCCGCTCGACGTCGAGGTGCTCGGCGGAGTCGCCCGGCTCGCGGGCACCGCTGTGCTCGCCGGATCCACGCTCACGCAGGAGGAGGCCCTGCGGCGGGCCGTCGGGCCCGGCCGGCTCGGGCTGGAGGCGTCCGTCGCCGCCCTCACCGCCGTTCCCGCCCGCGTGCTCGGCCGTGGCGACCTCGGCCTGCTGGCCCCCGGGTACCGCGCCGACGTCGTCCTGCTCGACGCATCGCTCCGCGTGCAGCGGGTCTGGGCCGAGGGGCGCCCGTTCCCCGACTCCGCGGCCGGCGCGACGCGACCCCGGGTCAGGGCGTCGGCGTGACGGTCCAGGTCCCCTCGGTCTGGACGGCCATGACGCCGGGCAGGTCGGCCTCGAACACCTCGGAGAAGGCGACGGAGTCGCCGAACAGCTGCGGCTGATCGGAGGTCGTGAACACGCGGCCGGAGAACGAGTCGTCCGGACCCGCGGGCGTGTAGTCGACCGTCACGCGCGGGACGTCGTCGGAGAAGAACAGGACGGCCGGGCCGGTGCCGGACTGCGCACCGCTCACCGTCGCGAGGTCGTTCCAGCTCTGCAGGCCGAGCGTCCACGGCCCGTCGGCTCGGACGATCACCTGCTGCTCGACGGGGTCGTCGCGGAAGATCCCGGTCAGGAACGACCCCGTCATCGGGGCGGCGGCCTCGCCGAAGGGCGTCATCCGGCCCGCGGCGGTGACGATCGCCGTGCCGGTGCAGGCCGAGCAGTCCAGGCTCAGGACGACCGCGAACTCGCCCTGCCGCTGGAACGACACGTCGGCCGGGCCGGTGCCCGAGACGGTGGCGGGGACTCCCTCGCCGACCGGCCCGGCGTCGACGACGGTTCCGACCGGCTCGGCGGTCGCCGGAGCGGAGGGGGTCGGGCTCGGAGTGATCAGGTCGGTGATGGCGGGTCTCGGCGTCCGCGAGGCGGGCGCGGACGCCGTGGCGCCCGCCTCGGCCCCGCCGCCGGCGGTGCACCCGCCCAGCAGCAGGAGCCCCGCCGCTGCCGTCGTCGCCACTGCCGCTGTCGTCCCCCGAGCCCTCATGCGTCCAGACTGCCACGGCTGGTCCGGATCGTCGTCCCCGGAGGGAGTCAGAGGAGCAGGGCGCCGAGGCCCGCGGCGGCGAGGACGACGATCCACGGGGGCACGGTCCAGCGCGTCAGCGCCACGAAGGCGCCGATCGCGAGCGCCAGAGCGCCGGTCGAGCCGATGCCCTCGGTCAGCACCGGGTCGTAGAGGGCGCCGCCGAGCAGTCCCACCACGCCGGCGTTCACGCCGGCCAGCGCCCTCTGCGCGACCGGCAGGTGCCGCAGCCGCTGCCAGAACGGGAGCACGCCGACCACGAGCAGAGCGCCCGGCAGGAAGATCGCGACCAGCGCGATCGCCGCCCCCGCGACACCGTCCGGCGTCCCCGCGCCCACCGCGCCGAGGAACGCGGAGAAGGTGAAGAGCGGGCCCGGCACCGCCTGCGCCGCGCCGTAGCCGGCCAGGAACTCGCTCTGCCCGACCGCGCCGGCGCCGACCGTCTGCGCCTCCAGCAGAGGCAGCACGACGTGGCCGCCCCCGAACACCAGAGCGCCCGCGCGGTAGAAGACGGAGGCGAGACCCGCCGCTCCCTCGTCGGTGAGAGCGGCGAGCAGGGGGAGGCCGGCCAGGAGGAGCCCCCAGAGGGCGAGGGCCGAGACCGCGAGCGCCGTCGGGATCCGGACCGCGAAGCCCGGGCCCTCGTCCGGAGCCGCCTCCTCGCCGCGCAGCCACAGGACGCCGGCCAGGCCCGCCGCCGCGATCACCGCCACCTGCAGCGCGGGCTCCGGGGCGAGGAGCACAGCGACGGCCGCCGCGCCGGCGATCGTCGCGCGGCGGCGGTCCGGTGCGAGCGAGCGCGCCATCCCGAGCACGGCCTGCGCGACGACCGCGGCCGCCGCCGCCTGGAGGCCCAGGAGCCAGCCGGCGGAGGCGACATCGCCCGCACCGGCGACGAGCCCGGCGACGAGGACCAGGGCGATCGCCGAGGGGAGCGTGAATCCGCACCACGCGACGACCAGTCCGGCGAGTCCCGCGCGCTGCAGGCCGACCGCCATCCCGACCTGGCTGGACGCGGGTCCGGGGAGGAACTGGCACAGCGCGACGAGGTCGGCGTACGCGCGATCGGTCAGCCAGCCGCGGCGCACCACGAACTCCTCGCGGAAGTAGCCGAGGTGCGCGATCGGCCCGCCGAACGAGGTCAGCCCGAGGCGGAGGAACACGAGGAGCACGGGGAGGGCGCCGCCCCGCTGCCGCCGACCCGTCTCCGACACGGGGGCATCCTGCCAGACGGCGGTGTCCGGCGCGCGTCGTGTCACCGGAAAAGGGACGATAAGCGGCCGGATAAGCGATTCCTGGTGCGTTCTCCTCCGGTTGATAAAGCGGTGGGTAGAAATACTGAACCCCTTCTCATCCCCTCTGTTAGCCTGATCCGGCTTCCCTTTCCTTCTCGAGGAGAAGGTGATCCGCATCAGTAGCGCGAGCACTGCCGCTCGTTCTCTGAACGCCTTCTCCTCCTCTTTCGATCGGTGTACCCGGAACGGTGACGATCGGAAAGGCTCTCTCTTCCGTGACTCCTCAGGACACTGCCGTCGGCGACTCCGCCGACTCCTCCCGCACCGGCTCCCGGTCGGGCGTCAAGGCCCTCTCCGCTCTCTCCCGCCGCACGATCCTCGCCGGATCCGTCGCCGGCGCGGGCGCGATCGCGTTCGCGACGCCGGCCCTCGCGGCCGGCGACCTCACCGCGGTGCCCCGACTGCCCGGCGAGGTCTCGCGCCTGTCCACCGCCACGTCGAAGACGGGCGGGAAGCGCTACGAGATCATCGACGTCGTCGTCGCGGGGGACCGGGCGCGCCTGTTCGTGCCGCACGCGACGCCTCCGTCGCAGACCAGGGGCGCATCGATGCTCTGGTACTACCACGCCCGCAACGGCACCCACACGGCGCTCTCGAGCGCGTTCGCCTACTCCGCCGACCTCGCCGTGGACCGCGGCATCGTCAGCATCTGCCCGACCTACGGCGGCAGCATCTGGTCGAGCCCGCGGGCGATCGAGATCCAGGCCGCGGTCGCCGCCTGGGCCTCGTCGGTGTGGCGGATCGACGCGAGCCTCCTGCGCTCCGACTCCGGAGGCGGGCCGCTCCTGGCCTGGGCCTACGGGAAGCGGATGGTGCCGAACATCCGGGGCGCGTACCTCTGCAGCAGCTCCTACGACATGGAGGAGCGCGCGGCGAGCGAGCCGGACAAGATCGGCCCCGAGTACGCGGATGCGGCGGCGATCGCCGCCACCAACCCGGCGCGGCTGCCCGCGTCGGTGTGGCGCGGCGCCCGGCTGAGGATCACCGGATCTCCCGACGACGTCATGGTGCCGCTCGCCCTGCACGGCGCCGCCCTGCACGCCGCGGCCCTGCCCCTGGCGAAGGAGGCGACGCTGCGCACCCACCCGGGGGAGGGCACCGACGGCCACAAGGTCCCGAGCTTCACCAACAAGGAGATGATCGACACCTTCCAGCGCTGGATCGCCGAGGGCCCCGTGCCGCAGACGGAGCCCGTGCCCGAGACGCCGCCCGTGTCCACGCTGCCCGGCGCGGGCACCTACGAGAACGGCGCCGCGCAGATCGTCACCACCGGCACCTGGACGACGCTGAAGGCCACCGCGGACAGCGGCGGGAGCATCGCCTACTCGACCAGCTCCGGCGCCTCCGCGACGCTCGCCTTCACCGGCACGAGCATCGCCTGGATCAGCCGACTCACGTCGTCCTCCGGGATCAACGACGTCGAGCTCGACGGCGTGAAGGTCGCCTCCGTCGACCGCTACAGCGCGTCCGCCCGCTCGAAGCAGACGGTGTGGAGCAGCGGACAGCTCGCGGCCGGGCCGCACACGCTGACGATCCGCCGGGGGAGCAGCCGCAATCCGGCCTCGACCGGCAGCAATCTGCTGCTCGACTCCTTCGTGGTCGGCGACGCGACGCCTCCGCCGGCGACGACCCTGCCCGGAGCGGGCACCTACGAGAACGGCGCCGCCCCGATCGTCACGACCGGCACGTGGTCGACGCTGAAGGCGAGCACGGACAGCGGCGGCAGCATCGCCTACTCGACCACCGCGGGCGCCTCCGCCACCCTCGCCTTCACGGGTACCAGTGTGAGCTGGATCAGCCGCCTCACCGGCTCGTCCGGCATCAACGACGTCGAGCTCGACGGAGTCAAGGTCGCGTCCGTCGACCGCTACAGCGCCGCGACGCGGTCGAAGCAGACGGTCTGGAGCAGCGGACAGCTCGCGGCCGGGCCGCACACGGTGACCATCCGCCGCGGAAGCGGCCGCAATCCCTCCTCGAGCGGCACCAACCTGATCCTCGACGCGTTCGTGGTCGGCGACGCCGCTCCGGTCCCCACGGTCACCGTGCCCACGCCGATCGCGGAGTGGTCCTTCGCCGAGAGCGCCGCCCCCTTCGCCTCGGCCGTCGCGGGCGCTCCGGCGCTCCGGCAGGGTGCGGGCTCCTCCGCCCGCGCCGTCGCCACGCCGTTCGGCACCGGAGTCGCCCTCAACGGGACGACGGACCACCTGGTCGTCCCCAAGGGCGAGGTCGGCCCGCTCAACCTGGGCGCCTCGACCGGCCAGGTGACGATCGCGGTGTGGGTGCTCAACTCCGACGCGGACGGCGCCTGCATCGCGGGCGTCTGGGAGGAGTCGACGGTCGGGCCGCTGCGCTCCTACGCGCTGTTCAACAACCTCCCCGAGTACGGCGGCTGGGAGCGAGTGTGCATGCACGTCTCGAAGCTCGGCGGGCCGACGCCCGGCTACCCGTACTCGCGCGACTACTCGGTGGAGCCCCGCCGGATCACGCGCGGCGTGTGGCAGCTGCACGTCGGGACGTACGACGGCGCAGTCGCGGTCTCGTACCTCGACGGCGCCGCCACCGCGTACCCGGTGTACACGGACAAGCTCGGCGCGACCTACGCCAAGAACCCCTACGTCTACCCCGACGGCCTCAACGCGGCTCCGGGCGACTTCGTGGTCGGAGCGGTCGGCCGGGACGGCACGATGATCAACCGCTTCGCCGGCTCCCTCGCCCGACTGCGGGTGTGGGACCGGGCGCTGACCGCGGAGCAGGTGAAGCAGCTCTACTCGGCCGAGAAGGGCGCTCTCGGGTGACGACCCGAGGGCGGTGACACGAGTGCGAGAAGCGGATGATCCGCTTCTCGGACAAGGCCGTGTGAGCAATAGCCGGTGTCCCTCTTTCGAGGATGATTTAATCGGCTGAATTCGGATCTGCGGGCGGCCGCTCCACTGCTGCTCCGCCGTTCTCCGCCGCCTGTGTCCGCTGCGCGCGATTCCGCACTCACGCGGACGTGCGCTCCCGGAGGGGCGGATCGGGAATTCATCGCCCGGCGGCCGCGCAGCCCTGTCCCGGATCTCGGAGTGCGGCCCCGCGCCAGATGCGCACCGGCGCGACCACCTCCCAGCCGAGGGTGAGGTAGAGGGCGCGGCCGTCCGTGCTGGCGACGAGGAGACCGCTCCGTGCACCCTCGGACCCGGCCCAGGCGGTGAGGGCGTCGACGACCCGCCGTCCCAGCCCGCGTCGGCGGAACCGCGCATCGGTCTCGATCCGGTCCAGGACCGCGACCGTCCCGTGCACGGCGGCGGTGCCCTGAGCGGCGACGACTCCGTCGACCAGCAGCCGGACGCTCGCCACTCCGTCGGCGGCCTCGAGCACGGCTCCCTCGAGCAGGGCACCCTCGGCGGTGCGGCCCGGGCCGAGGAGCGCCGCCATCAGGCTCTCGTCGCCCGCGACGAGCTCCAGCCCGGCGGCGGGCGCGAGGCGGGCGTCGTCGCCCAGGCCGATGACCGTCAGCCACTCCCGGGGCCCGGCCGTCCGCTCGGCGCCCGCCTGCAGCGCGGAGGGCGACGGATCGACCAGGATCCGCTCCCGCGTGCGCGACTCCGCTCCGACATCGACCAGCCATGCTCCGTCCTCGCGGACGCGCTGCACGCCGCGTGCACGGCACCAGCCCTCGATCCAGTCGTCCACCCGCTCCGTCGTCGTGATCACGCCCCGAGAGTAGCCGCGACCGGACGGGCGCGATCGTGGAAGCGGGCTCTCCCGGCGGTGGCCGTCGTTCCCCGCCAGGACCGCCCTCGCCGCGGATCGCACCACGCGCACCGCGATCCGCCGGGTCCTCCCGTTGTCAACCTCAGTGCCACGGCGCCGTCCCCGGCCCTACCGTCGGCGCGAGACATCCGCTGCACCGCCGGGACCCTGACGGCCGTGCCGAGAGTGAGGGGCCGATCCGATGCCCAGGCAGGACGGCGACCCGCGGAGCACCACCCGAGTGCTGCGCGAGCTGGTCGCCGCGTTCGAGGATCCGGGAGCCGTGCACCCGGCGCTCGCCCGGCAGGTGCGGAGCGCCGCCCGCGAGCTGCTCGGCGCGTCGGAGCGGGAACCGCTGCTCCTGCGCGTGCGGATGCCGACCCTGATGGTCCCGCGCTCGGTCGTGGACGAGGTGCCCGATCCGCCCCCGGTGCCGCCCGCCGCGCTCTGACCCGACGGCGCTCGTACACTCGGACGATGCGACACGGCATCGTCATCCTCCCGCAGGACCCGTGGGCCGAGGCCCGCCGGAAGTGGCAGTCGGCCGAGGGCCTGGGCTTCGACCACGCGTGGACCTACGACCACCTCTCCTGGCGCTCCCTCGCCGACCAGCCGTGGCACGCGACCGTCCCCACCCTCACCGCTGCTGCGATGGTGACCGAGACGCTCCGCCTGGGCACGTTCGTGGCCTCCCCGAACTTCCGCCACCCGGTGCCGTTCGCGAAGGAGATCGCGACGCTGGACGAGATCTCGGGCGGTCGGACGATCGTCGGGGTCGGCTCGGGCGGCACGGGCTTCGACGCCCGCGTGCTCGGGCAGCCCGAGTACTCGCCCCGGCAGCGGCACGAGCGCTTCAGCCAGTTCGTCACGGCCCTCGACGCGCTGCTGCGCTTCGAGGAGCCCGGCTCGGGCGGCGTGGACCTCGAGGGGGAGTGGTTCACCGCCCGCTCGGCGCGCATGGTGGGCGAGCCCGTGCAGCGCCCCCGCGTCCCGTTCGTCCTCGCCGCCAACGGGCCGAAGGGCCTCGCGCTCGTCGCCGAGCGCGGGCAGGGCTGGGTCACCACCGGCCCGGAGGGAGTGTCGAGCGAGGAGTGGTGGCGGGCGGTCGGGTCCCTCTCCCGGCGGCTCGACGCGGCGCTCGAGGCGGCCGGGCGCGACCCGCGCACCGTTGAGCGCCACCTCTCGCTCGACTCCGGGAGCGACTACTCCCTCGAGAGCGTCGCCCGGTTCGAGGACATGGCCGGCCGGGCGGAGGAGCTCGGCTTCACGGACGTGATCGCGCACTGGCCGCGGCGCGACGGCGTCTACGCGGGCGACGACGAGGTCCTCTACGAGGTCGCCTCGCGCTTCTGACCGGGCCTCGGGGACTCTGGAGCGGTCCTCAGACCGCGCGGGCGCTCCCGCGGTCGACGAGACGCGCGGGCAGGAGGCGGATCGACGGCTCCTCGCCGCGGGACGGCTGCTCGATCCGCTCGACGAGCGTGTCGACCAGGTGCGCGCCGAGCTCGGCGGCACCCGTCTCGACGTAGCTGTAGGGGAGCGAGAAGTCGCGGGCGAACTCGGCCGAGTACAGGCTCACGACGGACAGCTGCCCGGGCACGGCGACAGCGCGTCGGCCCAGGATCGCGGGAAGCATCGCGATGGTCCGGTCGCTGTGGACGACCAGCGCCGTGAGACCGGGGTTGTCGTCGAGGAACGCCGTGATCATCGGCTCGACGGCGTCGGCGGCGGTGGCGGCCGGGCGCAGCACCAGCTCGATCCCGAGCCGACCGGCGGTCTCGAGAGCCGACTCGCGGAACCGGAGCCCGTAGGTCCCTCCGCGGTCGAAGACGCGCTCAGGAGGGGTGACGAGACCGATGCTCCGATGCCCGAGGGCGCCCAGGTGCTCGATCAGAAGGCGGGCCGCGTCGCCGAAATCGAGGTCGAAGACGTCCACCCCGGAGGCGTCCGCGGGCACGCCGAGGGCGGCACCGGGCCGCCGCGAGGCGCGCAGAACGGGCAGCCGGTCGTCGTCGTCCGCGACGCTCAGAAGGATCAGTCCGTCGACCTGCCCGGAGCCCGTGAGCCGGCGGACGGCAGCCGCCCCGTCGGCCTCGGTGGCCAGCAGCACGTCGTAGCCGAGCTCGCGGGCGCGGGCCGTGATGGGGAGCACGTACTCGACCATCGCGGGCGCGAACTCGTCCGGGTCGAAGTGGACGAGCAGTCCCAGCGCCATGGTGCGGCGCGTCGCGAGCGCCCGTGCTCCGGCGTTGACGGTGAAGTCGAGCTCGGCGATCGCGTCCTCGATGCGCTTGCGCGTCTCGGGGGAGATGCTGCGCTTGCCGGAGAGGACGTACGACACCGTGCTGCGAGAGACCCCTGCCGCTTTCGCGACGTCTCCGATCGTGGCCATCTCCACCCCCGCTCGAACCGTGTCGAGAGTGGCAGTGCGGCGCGGCGCATGCAACTCGGGCGCCGCGTCCCCGGCCCGAGGACCGGACGCTGCGACTCCGGCGCTCTGCTCGTCCACGGCGCGCTCGTCCACGTCCGGTCCCGACGACACGCCGACGCGGCCGGGCGCACGAGGTGCCCGGCCGCGTAGAGGGCGTTCTGGACGGATCAGCCGCAGCGCGCCGCACCGTAGGCCGGTGCCGTGGATCCGCTCGCCGCAGCGCCGTCGACCGTCCCCGCGATCCGCACGTCGAGAGCGCCGGCTCCGACGCTCGCAGCGCGGGTGCTGAAGGCGGCCGAGACCGTCTTGCCGGGAGCGACCCCGGTGAAGGTCTTCGTGCCCCAGGCCGAGCCGATCGTGACGTCAGCGGCGACCGCGCTGGTGTTGGTCGCCGTCCCCGTGATCGTGACCTTCCCCGCGGTGCAGCGCGAGGCCGCCGTGCCGCTCACCGTCAGGCCCGCTGTCCGCCCGACGAAGGGCGTGACCGAGATCCTGTCGATGTTGGGCGCGTACTGCGAGGTGAGCAGGACGCCGGGGAAGGTGTCGGAGAGGTAGGTCGTCCCGTCGAAGCCCGGGAGCTCCTTCGAGGTGATCGCGATGGTGTTCGAGCCCTTCCTGAGCGTGACCGGCACGCTCAGGTCCCACAGCTGGTTCTGGTGGAACGTGTGCGGGAAGAGCACGCGCTGCGTCACTCCGTTGACCGTGATGTCCGCGTGGCGGGCGAGCGGGTCGGGGTTGTAGTGCGTCGCGGGGGACTGCTCCTCGTTGGAGTAGCGCAGCGTGAGCGCGTACGTCCCGTCCTGCTCGGCCTTCACGTCGCCGAAGGTCAGGGTCGAGTCGCCGTCGCGTCCGCCCCCGATGTTCCCGACGGCCTTGCCGCCCGACGCGAAGGACAGGTCGCGGACCGTGGCGGGGCCGGTGATCGTGGCCGCCTCCGCCTCGTAGCTCGTCGTCGCGGGCGGGTTCGCGCTCGCTCCGATGACGATCCGATCGACGAGGAGCGTGCCGCTCGTGCCGACGACCTCGATCTTGTTCACGCCGCCCGAGAGGAAGACCTGGCGGGTCGAGCTCGCGCCCACCGGCCCGACCTTCACGTCGTTGACGTAGAGGTCGCCGGTGCCGCCGCCCAGGGTGTCCACCGTCACGGAGGACGGCGCGTCCTTCGCGGAGTAGCCCCAGACGGTGGTGGAGGCGCCGCTGGTGAGCGTCGCCGTGCCCGAGCCGGAGACGCCGGCGCGGGAGTAGTCGGCCGTCGCTCCGTCCTCGAGCGTGCCGGTCTCGGCCTCGTGGATCGAGGTCGCGGCGGCCGCGCTGGGGAGGGAGAGCTCGATCTTGTCGACGATCGCGTCGCCCACGGTCGACTTCGTGCCGGCGAGGTTCTTCGCGGCGAGCGAGATCGTGTGGGTGCCGGCGGTCAGCTTCACCTTGGTGTCCGCGTGGTCCCAGACCACGAACTTGTAGGCCAGCGGAAGGAGGATCTCCTGCTCCGCAGCGCCGTCGACGCTCAGGAACGCGTTGATCGGACCCTGCTGGGCGTTGGCGGCGTAGGTGTTGAGGGAGTTGGCGAAGGCGCTGAGGTCGTACTCGCCGTCCTTCGGGACGGTGACCGCGAAGTCGAGCTTCAGGTCGCCGCCGGTGCGGATCCCGCCGACGTTGCGTCCGCCCGAGGTGTAGAAGCCGCCGACGTTGGTCGGCGAGCCCTCGGGTCCGTTGAGGTTCCGCGATCCGGTGTAGCGGGCGTCCTCGGCCTCGTACTTCTGGCGGAAGTCGACGGGCGAGGCGGACGGCGACGACGCGTTGGCGCCCGGGGTCAGGACGACCTCGTAGGCGGAGTCGACGTCGAGCGCGGGGAGGGATCCGCCGAAGTCGAGCGAGAGGGCGCCGTCCACGACGGACGCGTCGAACTCCTTGACCGTCTGCGGGGCTCCCGAGTCGCCGACCTGGCCGGTCCAGCGGATCTCGCTGACCTCCACGTGGACCTTCGAGCCGAAGGTGGCGGCCGGGATGCGCTCGAACGCGACCTTCTGCGAGCCGCCGACGCCTCCGAAGAGGGCTCTCGCCTGCTTGGCCGCGGTGTCGAGGGTCGCGACGCCCTGGAGTGTGTAGCTCTGGCCGGGCTTGGGGGGCGTGACCGCGACGGTGTCGCCGGTCATCGAGGCGTAGGCGTTGAGGAGCCACCACTGGCCGTTGGCGCGGTTGGCCTGCACCGCGGAGTCGGAGAGGTTGCCGTCGATGTTCCAGTAGGCGATGTCGCCGTCGACCTTCTTGTCCTCGAGCGCGCTGATCCACTGGACCATCTGGCCGGGCACGGAGGTGTGGTAGTTGAAGGCGTACTCGTTGAGGTTCACCGGCAGGTGCTTCCCGGCGTAGGACGTGCCCGCGTACAGCTCGTCCTCCCAGGCCCGGAAGCGGTCGACGTTGGTGCGGATCTCACCCGGGGCGCTCAGCTCGTGCCAGGTCATCACGTCGGGGACGGTGTCCTGCTCGAGCGTGTGGGTCATGAACCCGCGGACCTGGTCGTAGAGGACGCTGGTGTTCGGTCCGGCGATGCGGGCGTCGGGCATCCTGTCGCGGATCAGCGCGTAGGTGCTGTCCCAGGCCGCGAAGAACGCGGTCGGGTCCTCCAGCCAGCTCTTCCCGTCGTAGCTCCACTTCCCGTTGCCGAACATGTTGCCCTCGGGCTCGTTGAACGGCACGAACACGATGTTGTCCTGGTACTCCTCGGGGAGCGCGAGCACCTGGTCGACCTGCGTGGCGATCTTCGCCTGGTAGTCGGCCAGCTTCTCCTGGGGAGTGCTGCCCGGCCACTCGTAGGGGAAGCCGCGGTAGATGTCCGTCATGTAGATGTAGGTGTCGCCGTCCGAGGTGTCGGCGACGGCCTTCGCGACGCTGAGCGCGTCGGCGCCCGGATGCTGCGGCCCGTCCTGCGCCTTGGTCGAGACCGTGCGCAGGTCGATCCCCTCGAGGAGGTTGTCGGAGGGGAGGCCCTCGCCGTAGACCCCGTAGAGGGTGCCGGACGCGCCGCCCATGAACTCGCCGGTGCTCGTGCCGAGGTCGATGGTCATCTCGTCGAGTGCGCGCACCGTGACGGTCGCCGTGACTGCGGTGCCGAGGCCGGTGACGGTGCCCTTCACGGTGAAGGTGCCGCGCTTCGCGTACGCGGAGGCGGGGACGCTCTCCCAGGTGACCGGGGCGTCCCGGTTCACGCCGTCGGAGTAGGTGGCGGGGACCCCCGGCAGGGCCGGCGCGACGCCGATGCCGGTGGTGACCGCGACGCTCGTCGAGAGAACGCCGGTGACGGCCGGCGCGGCGTCGCCCGCCAGACCCCGGACCTGAGCGGCGGTCAGAGCCCGGTCGTAGACGCGGAAGTCGTCGATCGCTCCGTCGAAGTAGGGGTGCACGTTCCAGAGCGCCCGGCCGATGTTGCCGCTCTTGGAGGCGGAGGCGGAGTAGAGCTGCTTCGCGAGGTCGACGGAGGCGGGAGCCGTCGCGACCTGCAGACCGTTGAGGTACAGGGTCACGGTCGTGCCGTCCATCGTCGCGGTGACGTTGACCCACTGGTCCTTCTGCAGCGGCGAGGAGCTGGAGACCCCGGTCTCGCCGCCGTCCTTCAGCTGCTTGATGATCGCGCGGGCGCTGCCGCCGTCGAACGACGGAGCGAAGGCCGACGCGGCGTCGGGGCTGATGCCCAGACACCACAGCCACTGGAAGCCTCCGGTGCCGGACCACTTCGTCCAGGCGGAGACGGTGGTCTGCGTCACGCCCTGGAAGAGCCCGTTCGGCACGGTCAGGTACGGCGCGGAGGCCGAGTCCGCAGCGCCCCCGGGAAGGTCGATCGCCGTCGTACCGGCCTTCCGACCCGCGACGTACGTCGCTCTCGCGCTGTTGACGACGGTGCCGTCGAGCTTCTTCGACGAGAGGTCGGCGACCGTGGATCCGGACACCTGCCCCTGCTCGAAGTCGTACTGGAGGATGAGCGCGTCGGCGGGGACGGAGGTGTCGGCCGCGGAGGCGGACTCGGCGCTCGGGAGAGCGACGGCGAGGGCGGCGAGTGTCGCGGCACTCAGCGCGAGGGCGAGGGAGCGGGTGCCGCGCCTCGGGGAGGACATCGTTGTCACGCTGGTCACTTTCTGTGGGGACAGCCGGCCGGACGACGCCGGGCGTCGGTCCGGGGACGGAGCAACAGTGCTTCGAACCGGTTCGACAAAACTAGGTTCCGCGCCTGCGACACGCAAGAGGACCTGAGGAGTTCCTCGTCCGGCTCGCAGGTGCCGGCGGTCGCTCGGGGCCTCGCCGGGACTCGTCAGCCCGCCGGAGCGGCCGTCGCCGCGACGCTCGACAGCGGGCGGACGGGTTCGAGAGGGGCGCGCATCGCCGGGGGAGTGCTGCTGATCGGGATGCTCGCCGGATGCACGGCGGGTCCCTCCGCTCCCGTCGACGACCGGATCATCGTCGCCGCGGAGAACAGCGACCGGCACGCAGGAGGACGTCCTGGACGCGGTCGAGGGGAGCCGCCCGGACTGGCTGAGCCCGGACGGCGTCCTTCCGCGGTGACCCGCGGGACCGCGGCGGCCTGTGCCGCGTGCGGGAGGATGAGGGCATGACGCTCCCTCGGCCGACGCTCCTCTCCCCGCCGCTCCAGGACCGGCTGGCCCGGTGGTTCGACGAGGAGGCGCCGCCGGCCCCCTCGCTGAGCTGGGCCCTGTTCGACCGCAGCGGGCTGATCGTCCACCACGGCCGCGGCGAGCACCGCCTCGACGGGGCCGCTCCCGGGCCCGGGACCGTGCACCGCATCGCCTCCATGTCGAAGAGCTTCGAGGCGGCGGCGGTGCTGATCCTGCGCGACCGCGGGCTGCTCCGCCTCGACGACCGCGTCGCCGACCACGTGCCGGAGTTCACCGACCCGCTCGACTCCGCGGGCCGGCCGCTGCCCGTGACGGTCAGGATGCTCCTCAGCAACTGCTCGGGGCTCCCGGAGGACAACGGCTGGGCCGACGACGTCATGGCTCTGACGCGGGAGGAGTTCCTCGAGGTCGTCCGCCGCGGGCTGACCTTCACGGAGCGGCCGGGTGAGGTCTACCAGTACTCCAACATCGGCTTCTGGCTGCTCGGCGTGCTCGTCGAGAACGTGACCGGGGAGGACTTCCCGTCCTTCGCGACGCGGACGATCCTCGAGCCGCTCGGCCTCCACGACACCCGCTACGACAGCGGCGACTACCCAGACGGCACGGATCTGGCGGCCGGCTTCAGCACCTTCGACGACGGAGCGACCTGGGTGCCCCGCCCCGTCACCGGCACCGGAGCGGGCGCCTGCGCCGCGAGCATGTTCAGCGCGGTCGGCGACATCGCCCGCTGGAGCGGCTGGCTCTCCTCCGCGTTCGAGGGCGAGGACGGCGCGGACGACGACCCGGTGCTGAGCCGCGGGTCCCGCCGCGAGATGCAGCGCGGCTGGACGCCGGTCCCCGCGCTGAGCCCTCGCGCCGTCGAGAGCACGCTCGACGGCTCCGCGTACGGGTTCGGCCTCGTCGTCGAGCACGACGTCCGCTTCGGCGGGATCGCCCACCACTCCGGCGGCCTGCCGGGCTGGTCGTCGAACATGCGGTGGCATCTGGAGTCGGGCCTGGGGGCCGTGGTCTTCGCGACCGCGAACGGGGCGAAGCTCGCCGCCGCCGCGACGGGACTGCTCCGCGCCGCCCTCGAGGACGCCGCTCCGCCGGCACGCACCATCACCCTCCTCCCGTCGACGCTCGCCGCGGCCGCCGCCGTCGAGGCCGCGATCGTCGCGGGAGACCTCACCCGGGCGGGGGAGCCGGGCAGCGGCGCCCTGCTCAGCCCCAACCTGCTGAGCGATGTGCCGGCAGACGTGCGCGCCCGCCGCCTCGCCACGGCGATCGCGGAGATCGGCGGTCTCGCCGAGGACGCGACCGCGAGGCCGCTGGTGGAGCGGCTGCTCTGGAGCGCCTCCGCGGCGCAGGCGGCCTTCCTCCTGCCGGGCCGCGACGGAGAGCTCGAGTGCCGGCTCGAGACCACGCCGACCGTCCCGGCCCTGATCCAGCGCCTCGAGATCGTCGTGCGCGAGGCTCCGACGGCTGCCCTCCCGGTCGTGCGCTTCTACCGCCCTCGGGCCGGCTAGCGGTCGAAGACGAGGCGCGGACGCGGCGCCCCTCGACGCTCCCGCACCGAGAACGGCGGGCGGCCCGCGAGGGACCGCCCGCCGTCACGCTCCCGCGGTCAGCGGATCGTCGTGCTCGCCGTGTCCGCGTTGCTGCGGATGGACGGGTCGGGCGTCTTCGTCGAGAACGCCGCCGCCAGCGCGGTCGCCGTGCCCGAGACGGCCGCCCTCACCGTGATCTTCTCCGACACGGTCCGCCCGTCCGCCAGGCCGGCCCGCTGGAACACCACGACGTTCCCGACCCTGGTGTACGAGCCTGTCGCCGAGACGAACTGCACACCCGCGGGCAGGACGACCTGCGAGAAGACCGACCCAGACGCAGCCGGACCGGCGTTCGTCGTGATGAGGGTGTAGGTGAGCGTCCTCCCCTTCACCGCCGAGGCCGGCCCGGAGAGGTCGACGCGCAGATCGGCCTTCGTCGCGACCTGCTTCGGCGAGACCGTCAGCGTGCTCGTCGCCCGAGCCGTGCCCGCCGAGTTCGCGGCCTGGATGCTGAAGGTGGTGGTCCCGGCCGTGGTCGGCGTCCCGGAGAGGCGCCCGGTCGCGTCAAGGGTGAGTCCGGCGGGCAGTGCGCCGGAGACCAGGGAGACCGACGGAGCGGGCGTGCCGCTCACCGCGTAGCGGAAGTCGTAGGCCGAGCCGACGACGCCGGCCGCGACCGTCCCGGAGAGGTTCGGCGCGACCGTCGTCGACGAGACGGTGACGGTGCTGGTGGTCTCCGCGGAGGCGGTGCCGGCGCGGGCCGCCAGCGTGAACGTGAAGGTGCCCGGCGCGGACGGAGTCCCGGTCAGGCGCCCGGCCGGAGTCAGGGTGAGGCCGGACGGGAGCGCACCGGAGGAGACGGCCACCGACGGCGCGGGGAAGCCCGAGACGGTGTAGCCGAAGTCGTAGGGGGTGCCGACGACGCCCGGCCCGGGGGTACCGGAGATCCCCGGCGCAGCGGCGGCGGGGGAGACGACGACGGTGCTGGTGGTCTCCGCGCTCCCCGCAGCGTTTGAAGCCCGCAGGGTGAAGGTGGAGCGGCCGGCGGTCGTCGGCGTCCCGGTCAGGCCGCCACGATCATCGAGGCTCAGGCCGGCGGGGAGCGTTCCGGAGACGAGCGAGACCGTCGGCGCCGGTGTGCCCGTCACGCTGTAGTCGAAGTCGTACGGGGTGCCCACCGTCGCGGCGGGCGGGTCGCCGGCCAGGGTCGGCGCGACCGTCGTCTCCGCCACGGCGAACGTGTGCGGGGCCCCGACGGTGGCGCCGAAGGGGTTCCGCGCGGAGACGGCGAAGGTGGACGTGCCCGCGGTCGTCGGCGTGCCGGAGAGGAGCCCGGACGCGCTGAGGGTCAGGCCGTCGGGGAGTGAGCCGGAGGCGATCGCGAACGAGGCGGGGCGGTCGGCCGCGAAGGTGTACGAGGCCGCCGCTCCGAGCGACCCGGACGCGGGAGGAGCATCCGCCGTCAGGACCGGACGCGGGCCCCGGGCGAGCACGTGATCGGGTCCGGCTGCGAGAGCCGTCGTGCCGGCGAGGCCGGCGGGGAACTGCAGCTGCCCGGCCGAGCTCCGGCCCCAGCCGACGATCGTGCCGTCGCCCTTCAGCGCGAGGCTGTAGTCGGACGCGGCGGCGATCGCCACGACCCCGGACAGGCCTTCCGGCACCGTGGTCTGGCCGTAGTCGACGACGACCGAGTCGGAGCTCGCGCCCCAGGCGACGACGGTGCCGTCCTCCTTCAGCGCGAGGCTGTGGGTCTCTCCTGCCGCGACGGCCACCACGCCCTCGAGCCCCGCGGGGACGTCGGTCTGCCCGTAGAGGTCCCAGCCCCAGGCGACCACCCTCCCGCCGGACACGGCGAGGCTGTGGCGCCGGCCCGCGGCGATGGCCGTGACGCCTCCGAGGCCGGCCGGGACCAGGCCCTCGCCCAGCCCGTTGCTGCCCCACGAGGTGACGGTGCCGTCGCTGCCGAGCGCGAGGCTGTTGTCGCGGGAGGACGAGATCGCGACGATCCCGGTCAGCGCGGCACTCCTCGAGACCTGCCCGTCGCCGTCGTAGCCCCAGGAGACGACGGTCCCGTCGCTCTTCAGTGCATGGCTGCTGTAGTCGCCGGCGGAGACCGCGACGACCCCCGTGAGACCGTCGGGGACGCTGGTCTGCCCGTACGACCCGCGGCCCCAGGCGACGACCCCGCCGTCGCCGTTCGCGGCGAGGCTGTGGGTCCGGCCCGCGGCGAGGGAGAGGACGCCCTCGACCCCGGCCGGGACCGTGGTCTTCCCGTCGGTGCCGCTTCCCCAGGCCGCCACCCCGAGGACAGGGGCGGACGGAGCGGCGACCGCCGCGAGAGGAACGGCGGTGCCGACGAGGAGCGCGACGGCCGCGGTCAGCCCGAGCAGGCCCCGCCGGAGCCGCCGCGCCGCTCCTGGATCCCGCGGCTGCGACGTGCCGTCCTCGACGGCGGGCGGACGAGGGACGGTGCTGGAGCGCATGTGCTGCCTTCGATCGGGACGGCCCTCATCGGCCGTCCTCGAACCGTGGCACGGCCGTCCCGCCGCTGACAATGTCCTCTAGCGGCCCTGTCCGGAAGAGGGCGCCGCGAAGCCCCGCGGAGGGGTGCTCGCCCGGTCCCGCGGCGGGCCCGCGCAGCTGCGCCGATCGCCGCGCCGAGCGCATGTGACGGTCAGCGCATCCCGAGGGACGCCGTCGCGTCCTGACCGCTCAGCGGGGTCGGAACGGGGACCCCGACCCTCCCGCGTACGGGGCGTCCGCCTGGTCGAAGTCCCAGCGGCCCGCGGTGGACGGGCGGACGACGGGGGTCTTCGTCGGGGTCGGCGTCGCCGACGGCGCCGGCGCGGCGGCCAGCCCGGCGTGCCAGCGGAAGATCGCGTCGATGCCGTCCTGGTTCACCCACGACGGTGCGTTGTGGCCGAGCGCGTGCGTCCGGACGGTCGCCTCCCTGGCCGTGGCCGTCGCCTTCTTCACGAGGGCGAGCCCGTGCAGTGCCGGCGGCACGCTCGGGTCCGGGTGGGCCGTGTCGGACACCACCGCGCGGATGTTCGCGCCGGCCCAGGCGGAGGCGGGCAGCCGCTTCGGGTTGTGGGAGTCGATCTGAGCGGTGCTGCCGCCGAAGGCACCGCCGATCGAGAAGCGGCCCCGCGTCGTGCGGTCGTGGGTGTCGCGGAGGTCGTAGACGCCGTTGACCAGGTAGACGCCGTTGATGCCGGGGAAGACCCGTGCGCCGTAGTCCTCGCAGGCGAGCGCACCGCCGGCCGACATCGCCCAGAGGTAGCTCGCGGCGATCGGGAACTGGCCGGAGAGGTAGGCGTAGCCGTTCCGCTGGTGCTTCTGCGCGGTGTCGTTGGTCCAGATCGTTCCGCCGAGCGTCTGGCAGATCGCGATGGCGCCCCGCTCGACGGCGAGCTCGGCCGGGTACGCGAAGACGCTGGACAGCGAGGTGTGGTCGGCCTGCGCGGAGTGGATGAACCAGATCACCGGTACCGCCGCGGCCTGCCGCGGCTTCACCGTCTGCGGCACGAAGATCCGCGCGAGGTCGCCCGCGATCGAGACCGTGAGGACGTCGTAGAGCACGCCGCGGTTCTTCGTCCTCACGTTGATCGTGCGGGTCTTCTCCCCGGGCAGGCCGGGCACGGGGGAGGCGGAGGCGGAGGCGGCCGGGAGCGTCGCCGCGCCCAGAGCGAGAGCACCCGTGAGGGCGCCGCCGATGACGGCGCGCCGCCGGAGGCCGGGAGTTCGAGAGGGGGGTCCTGCGGAATCGTCGGGGGACACGGGAGCTCCTCGTGCAGGGACCGCGGGCCGACGAGGTCGGCGGAGCGGTCCGGGTCGGCGGGGGGTGTGCCTGCAACGCTAGCCGGAGGACCGGCCGGACGACCCGTCGATGCGCGCCAGTCGCGGGACGGCGGAGGGACGACGCCGCAGGGGCGGAACGGTCGGCGGCTCGGCGACCGCATCGGCGGCGGATCGAGGCGCTCAGGAGGCGAAGGAGAGGCCCGTTCCTGATCGCCCGCCCCGCCGGTTCCGACCCTTTCGCCCCGTTCGGGAGCACTTCCCCGCACCGGTCCGGCCCCCCGGTGCGAAGGCTCCCAGGTTCCTCGCGCTCGCCAGCGGTTCGGAACGACCACGCCGTCCGAGCCGTCCTCCCGTCGACCCGCCCGAGCATCACTCCAGCACAGGCCCCAGCTCCGCCAGGACCTCCGCGACCCGGGCCCGCGCCCGTGCATCCAGCCCGCGGACCGGATGCGGGAGGCAGCGCGCCTCGGCGAGACCGAGCTGCTCCGCCATCGCCGCGACCACGCGGTAGCTGCCGCCGTGCTCCGCGAAGAGGTCCCAGACGGGCTGCAGGCGTGCCGATCCCGAAATCGCCGCCGCCTCATCGCCCGACTGCGCCGCCCGGGCGATCGACAGCGCCGTCCGCGGGAAGATGCCGCCGATCACCGAGTACCAGGCGTCGCAGCCGCCGAGCAGCCCGCGCGCACCCGCGGCGTCCCCCGAGACCCCGACAGTGACCCCCTCCGGAACCCGCGCCCGGATCTCGCTGACGCGCGCCGCCGCGGCGCCCGGTCCCTCCGGCACGCCGGGGATCTTGAGGGAGGCGACCTTCGGCAGCCGGGCGACGGCCCCGTAGAGGTCGTCGGAGAAGGAGAAGCGCGTCGTCCCGGGGTTGTCGTACACGACGAGCGGCACCGAGAGCTGAGCCGTCACGTCCTCGTAGAGCCCGAGCACGTCCTCGTCCGTCAGCGGCTGGTAGCCGAGCGGCGCCAGGAGCACCGCGCTCGCCCCGGCGCTCTGCGCGTCCTCGGCGAGCGCCA
Organism: Rathayibacter sp. AY1A3; assembly: GCF_002930975.1. Classification (NCBI taxonomy): domain Bacteria; kingdom Bacillati; phylum Actinomycetota; class Actinomycetes; order Micrococcales; family Microbacteriaceae; genus Rathayibacter; species Rathayibacter sp. AY1A3. The sequence goes on from NZ_PSTO01000007.1 coordinate 57,741, forward strand.
GCACCTGCGAGGTGCGCAGCGCCCCGATCCCGACCACGACCGGCACCGGGCCGGCGCTGCGGACGGCGATCTCGGCGGCGCGCCGGCGCTCGCCGCGGTCCAGGTACGGAGCCGAGCCGGTCGAGCCCAGGGCGCCGATCGAGTCGACTCCCGCCCGCGCGAGCCGCTCGACGAGAGCGGCGAACGACCGCTCGTCGAGACTGTCGTCGCGGAGCGGTGTGAGGGGGAAGGCGCTGAGTCCGGTGAGCACGTCGGTCCGTTCGCTGGGGGCGGGAGGGGCCCGGCCAGTCTCCCCGGCGGCAGGGGCCCGGTCGAGGCCAGAACCGCCGGGGCCGGGGGACCAGCCGTCACTCCGCGTCGAGCACCACTCGGGAGTGGAGTCCGAGCCGGTCGAGGAACGCCTCGTCGTGGCTGACGACGACCAGGCCGCCCCGCCAGGCGGCGAGAACGTCGACGAGGTGGTCGGTCGTGGCGAGATCGAGGTCGTTCGTCGGCTCGTCGAGCACGAGCAGCTGCGGAGCGGGCTGCGCCAGCACGAGCCCGGCGAGCGCGACGCGGAACCGCTCGCCGCCCGAGAGCGACGCGATCCTCCGATCGACCACGTCGCCGCGCACCAGGAGCCGCGCGAGGGCGTTCCGCAGCTCGACCGCCGGACGATCCGGCGCGGCCCGGGAGACGTGCTCCCGCACGGTGGCCTCCTCGTCGAGGAGTCCCTCGCGGCGCTGGGGGAGCCAGCCGACCCGCTCCGTCAGCGCTCGGGCCGTGGTGCCGGCGAGCGGATGCTCCCGCGCACCCGGCGCCCCGACGAGGTGCTCGAGCAGAGTCGTCTTCCCCGTTCCGTTCGCGCCGACCACGGCGATCCGCTCCGGCCCCTGGAGCACCGTCGTCCGGCCGCGCACCGTCACCTCCGCCAGACGGCGCCCGGCCGCGACCACGGGGTCCGGCAGGTCGAGGCGGACCCGGTCGTCGTCCCGGACTGCTCGCGACGCTGCGTCGACCTGCTCGCGCGCCCGCGCCTCCGCGGCCCCGTGCCCGGAGCGCAGCCGTCCCGCGGTCGCCTCGGCTCGTCCTCTCCGCGCGTTCGCGAGGATCGCGGGCATCGACTCCGCCGATCGCGCCCCCGCCCGCGCGCGGCGGGCGATGGTCGTCTCGGCCTCGATGCGCTGCCGCCGCTCGGCGCGGAGAAGCCGGTCGGCGTCGCGCAGATCGCGCTCCGCGGCCGCCTGCTCGAGGGCGAGCCGCTCCTCGAACGCCGAGAACGTCCCGCCCGAGGTGCGGACCGCCCCGTCGCGCAGCTCCGCGATCTCGTCGACGTGCTCGAGCAGTTCCCGGTCGTGGCTGACGAGCACGAGCGTCCCGCGCCACCGGTCGACCAGGTCGAGCAGAAGCCCTCGGGAGCGCCGGTCGAGGTCGTTCGTCGGCTCGTCGAGCACGGCGATCGGCCGGCCGCGCAGCCGGACGCCGGTCACGGCCGTGAGGACGGCCTGCCCTCCGGAGAGGGTCGCGACCGGCCGCAGCAGGTCCGCCTCCTCCAGGTCGAGACCGGCGTCGCCGAGTGCGGCGAGCGCCCGGGCCTCGAGGTCCCAGTCGTCCGCGAGCACCTCGAAGTGCCTCGGATCCGCGTCGCCGCGGAGGATCGCGTGCAGAGCGCCCAGGCGCTGCCGGATCCCGAGGAGATCGGAGACGGTGTCGTCGGGCCCTCGCCGGAGGCGCTGGGGCAGCAGGTCGACGGGTCCCGTCGTCGAGACGCTCCCGGCGGTCGGGGAGAGGCCGCCGGTGACGAGGCGGACGAGGGTCGACTTGCCGGCGCCGTTCGCGCCGACGAGACCGGTGCGCCCGCGTCCGAACGCAGCGGTGACGCGGTCGAGGACGACGGAGCCGTCGGGCCAGGCGAACGTGCAGTCGTGGAGGACGACGGCGGGCGGGGTGGTGCGGGAAGAGGAGGGCACGGTGCTCCAGTGGTCGGTGTCGGCGCACGACGACCACCGGGCTCCGAGGGAGCAGGAGCTCGCCCCTGAGGGGCGGGCACGGGGGACGTCAGTGCGAGAGCAGCTGCTGCGTCGTGGACGCAGTACCGGTGCTGGAGCGCAAGAGTCCGTCTTCCGTGCGGGGAGCCCCCGTGACCGCGAGCCGCTGGATCGGCCGGTGTTGCGGCCGCACCGACGTCGCGGCTCGCGACGAGGTACCCGACGACCGTACGTGCCCGTCGATACACGCGCAACCGTGACCGACTGCTCGTCCGCGGCCTGCGCCCGTCGGCGCCGTCGCGCGGCTCGCGGCGGACGGCTCTCCACCCACGGCGGGACGGCCGGACCGCCCTGGTATGCACGCTGCTGCCCACCGGTCGAGGGGGTCGCCGGCGGGCCCTCCCGTCGCCGGGCCCTCACTACGCTGAGCCCATGGTGACCATTCGCGACGTCGCGGCCGATGCGGGGGTGGCCCGCAGCACGGTGTCCTACGTGCTCTCCGGCAACAAGAAGCTCCCGGAGGCGACCCGCCTGCGCGTGCTCGCGAGCGTGGAGCGGCTCGGCTACCGGCCCGACCCGATGGCGCGGGCCCTGGCGCTGCGGCGCACGAACATCCTCGGCTTCTTCGCCTCCGTCGATCCGGAGTCGCGGCAGACCGATGTCGACGTCTTCATGCGCTTCGTGCGGGCGGCGATGTACGCGGCCCGCGCCCGCGGCTTCGACCTGCTGATGATGGGCACGGGCGAGGGGGAGCTCGCGCGCGACGTCCTCGCCGATGCGCTCGTCGTGATGGACATCCGCCGGGACGACCCCCGGCTGCCGGTCCTCGCGAGCATCGGCCTGCCGACCGCGCTGGTCGGCTACCCGGGCGAGGGCAGCCCGTTCAGCGCGATCGACCTCGACTTCGACGGCGCGGCGCGGGTGGCCGTCGACCACCTCGCCGACCTCGGGCACGTCGAGATCGCGGTCCTCGGGATGGGCCCCGACGCCTACGAGAGCGGCTACGCCTTCGCCCTGCGGTTCCGCGAGGGCTTCCTCGACCAGTGCCGCCTGCGCGGCGTGCGGGGCGCCGTCATCCCCAGCACCGACGACGTCGACGACTGGTTCGAGCAGGCGCAGGAGCAGCTCCCCGGCCTGAGCGCCGTGGTCACGCACGGGCCGGGCGTGCTCGAGCCGTTCCTGCAGCGCCTCAGCGGCCTGGGCCTGCGCGTCCCGGAGGACTGCTCGATCATGACCATCGCCCCGGAGGCGGTGATGCGGCACGCCGACCAGCCGGTCACCGTGGTGGACCTGCCCGGCGACGAGATGGTCTCGCGGGCGGTCGACCTGGTGCTCGACGAGCTCGCCGGCACCGCGACTCCGGGAGTGACGGAGCTGCTGCCCGCGGTGGTCGTGGACCTCGGCACCACCGCGCCCTTCTCGCCGGGCACCAGCCGGGGCGTCGTCCCCTCGTGGCGGCGGGCGCGCGGCTGACGTCGACCCGGTCGCCGGGGGCGTTCCCCGGGCGATCGGTGAACCGGTTCTCCGAAATCTATTGAACCGGTTCTCCGACTCGGTTAGGCTCGCCACGACTTCCGGACGGACCGCCTCAGCGGGCGCCTCCGGAGGGTCTTCCCGGCGCGAGCGCTCCGCTCGTCCCGACCGTATTCAGAGAGGAATACCGTGAAGAACAGCATCCGACGGGCCGCAGGCGCCGCCTCCCTCGTCCTCATCGCCGGAGTCGCCCTCAGCGCGTGCAGCGCACAGGGAGCGGGCGACGACTCGTCGAAGTCGCTCACTCTCTGGGACAGCTTCACCCAGTACGACGCGTCCTCCCCCTACGGCCAGCTTCTGGCCGGCTGCGAGGCCTCGACCGGGATCACCCTCGAGCGCACCTCCGACCCCGACCTCACCACCAAGCTCCTGCAGTCGGCCGCGTCGAAGACGACGCCGAACCTGGTCGTCCTCGACAACCCCAACGTCGCGAAGTTCGCCGACACCGGCCTGCTCGTCGACAACGCCGCCTCCGGGCTCGACACCAGCGACGTCCTCCCGAACGTGCTCGCCGCCGGCCAGCTGGACGGGAAGACCTACGGCTCGTCGATCGGCTCGAACACCCTCGCACTCTTCTACAACAAGGCGCTCTTCGAGGCCGCCGGCGTCACTCCGCCGACGACCTGGGACGAGCTGACCACCGCCGCGAAGGCCCTCACCGCGGGCGACGTCACCGGGCTCGGCTTCTCCGCGATCGGCACCGAGGAGGGCACCTTCCAGTTCCTGCCCTTCTTCTGGGGCTCCGGTGCGACCCTCGAGGACATCTCCTCCGACGACGCCGTCTCGGCGCTCGCGCTCTGGACCGACCTGGTGAAGAGCGGCTCGGCCTCGCAGGCGAACGTCAACGCCAACCAGCAGGACGTCCGCGACCAGTTCCTCGCGGGCAAGCTCGGGATGATGGTCAACGGCACCTGGCAGCTCTCCGCCCTCGACGAGGCGGGCATCGACTACGGCGTCGTGCCGATCCCGGCGAAGGACGGGGGAGCGGCACCGAGCCCGCTCGGCGGCGAGTTCGTCGAGGTGGTCGCCTCCGACGCCGCGAAGCAGACCCTCGCCACGGAGTTCGCGCAGTGCGTCATCCAGCCCGACAGCCTGAAGGCCTGGGCGGCCGGCCAGTCGTACATCATGCCGTACGCCGACGCGGCCGCCGAGCAGGCGACCGAGGACCCCGCGCTCCAGCCGTGGGTCGAGGCCATCTCGGTCGCGCAGGGACGCACCAGCGACCTCGGCGTCGCCTACCCGGACACCTCGAAGGCGCTCTGGACCGCGATCCAGGAGTCGCTGACCGGCTCGAAGACGCCGCAGGCGGCCCTCGACGACGCCGCGGCGAGCCTGAAGTAGCGGCCGCATGACCGACCCCGCCGTGCTCACGGCGCCGGTCGCGGGCGGGGCGGCCACCAGGCCGCCCGCCCGCCGCCGACCCCGCTCCCACCTCCGCCTCGCCGCCGCCGCCTTCATGGCGCCCGTGGTGATCTTCCTCGTTGTCTTCTTCGTCTACCCGATCATCCGCGGCGTCGTCCTCAGCCTCCAGGACTTCGGACCGTCGTCCTTCGTGACCGGGATCGCCCCCTTCGTCGGCTTCGACAACTACGTCACGGTCGTCACCGATCCGATCTTCGCGAGCATCGCCTGGCACACCGTGGTCTTCACCGTGGTCTCGCTGGTGGGCCAGTTCACGATCGGCATGGCCCTGGCGCTGTTCTTCAGCCGTCGGTTCCCGCTCTCGGCGACGTTCCGCTCCCTCATCCTGCTGCCGTGGCTCCTGCCGCTGATCGTCTCGGCGACGGCCTGGCGCTGGATCTTCGACCAGCAGTTCGGCATCCTGAACGCCGCGATCGGCACGCCGGTCGGCTGGCTGACCGATCCGTCCGTCTCGCTGTGGGCGGTCATCATCGCCAACATCTGGCTGGGCATCCCGTTCAACATGGTGCTGCTGCACGGAGGCCTGCAGGGCATCCCCGAGAGCCTCTACGAGGCCGCGGCACTGGACGGCGCCTCGCGCTGGCGGTCCTTCTGGAGCATCACCTGGCCGCTGCTGCGACCGGTGACCTCCGTCACGCTCCTCCTCGGCCTCGTCTACACGATCAAGGTGTTCGACGTCATCTGGATCCTCACCAAGGGAGGCCCGGCCAACAGCTCGCACACCCTCGCGACCTGGGCCTACGAGCAGTCCTTCACCGACCTGCAGTTCGGAGTCGGTGCGGCGGCTGGCCAGATCCTCGTGATCGTCGCCCTCGTCTTCGGCGTGATCTACATCCGCGCCCAGCGCAAGGAGGACCTCGGATGAACCGGCACACCACAGGGCTGCGCCGCGGGATCGACGTGGTCATCGCGATCGTGCTCTGCGGCTTCCTCCTCTTCCCGCTCTACTGGATGGTCAACGTCTCGCTGACCAAGCCGCAGAACCTGATCCAGACCCCGCCGAGCCTGTTCCCCGGCGACCCGACCCTCGACGGGTACGTGCAGGCGTTCTCGACGCAGCTGCCGAACCTCATCACGAGCCTCGTGATCTCGATCGGCTGCGTGATCCTGACCCTGGCGATCGCTCTGCCCGCCGCTTTCGCGATGGCGAAGTTCCGGGTGCGGGGGACCGGCGTCGTGATGTTCGTGTTCCTCCTCGCCCAGATGATCCCCGGGATTGTCCTGGTCACCGCGCTGTTCGCGATCTACAACGCGCTGGGGCTGCTCAACACCTATCCGGGCCTCATCCTCGCCGACGCGACCGCCTCCGTGCCGTTCGCGGTGATCATCCTCCGGGCCTTCATGCTCGGCATCCCCGACGAGCTGATCGAGGCCGCGCGGATCGACGGTGCGAGCAACTGGCGCTCCTTCGTCTCGATCGTCATCCCGCTGAGCCGGAACTCGATCGTGACCGCGGGCCTGTTCTCGTTCCTGTTCGCCTGGGCCGACTTCCTCAACGCGAACTCGCTCACCTCGGGCAACAGCATCGTGCCGTTCACCCTCGGCCTCTACCGCTACATCGGATCGACCACCACCAACTGGAACGGGATCATGGCGACCGCCGTGATCGCCTCCATCCCGGCCGCCGTGCTGCTGATCGTGGCCCAGCGCTACGTCGCCGCCGGGGTCACCGCCGGCGCGGTCAAGGACTGAGCGCCGTGCCCGACTCGAGGAAGCAGGAGCACATGGACACCGACGCGTTCGCGCTCGAGGGGGACCGCCTCGTCTGGCGCGGCGACGGCGAGACCGTCGTCGTCGAGCCGTGGGGGAGGGACAGCGTCCGGGTCCGCGCCCGCCGGTCCGGGGAGGTCCTCGACACCGACTGGGCGCTGATCGCCCCCGAGCGCCACGCGCCGGAGGTCTCGATCGAGGGACCGCGGGCGACGCTGCGCGCCGGCGGCATCACCGTCGTCCTCGAGCAGCAGGAGGGCTACGGGTACCAGACCGGCTACCACGAGCTCTCCTGCTCCCTCTCCTTCTGCGACCGTCGGGGGGAGCTGCTCTTCCGGGAGCTCGGGAGCGGGGGAGCGCTCAAGCTGCGCGCCCGCGAGCAGCGTCCGCACCTGGGCGGCGACTTCCGGCTGACCGCGCTGTTCGAGACGTCCCCCGACGAGAAGCTGTACGGGATGGGGCAGTACCAGCAGGACCTCCTCGACCTGAAGGGCTGCACGCTCGAGCTCGCGCACCGCAACTCCCAGTCGAGCGTCCCGTTCGTGCTGTCGAGCCGCGGCTACGGGTTCCTCTGGCACAACCCCGCGATCGGCCGCGCGACCTTCGCAGCCAACCGCACGGAGTGGTCCGCCGAGTCCTCCCAGCAGCTCGACTACTGGGTGACCGCGGGGGAGTCCCCGGCCGACATCACCCGGGCCTACGCCGACGCGACCGGGCACGTCCCGATGATGCCCGAGCACGGCCTCGGCTTCTGGCAGTGCAAGCTGCGCTACTGGAACCAGGAGCAGCTGCTCGAGGTCGCCCGCGAGCACCGGCGCCGCGGCCTGCCGATGGACGTGATCGTGGCCGACTTCTTCCACTGGCCGCACATGGGCGACTTCCGCTTCGAGGAGGAGTTCTGGCCGGATCCGTCCGCCATGGTCGCCGAGCTGCGCGAGCTCGGGATCGAGCTGATGGTCTCGGTCTGGCCGCAGGTGTCGGTCGAGTCCGAGAACTACATCGCGATGAAGAAGGGGAACCTCCTCGTCAAGGCCGAGCGGGGCCTGGACCTGCACATGCAGTTCGAGGGTCCGAGCGCGTTCTACGACGCGACGAGCCCCGCCGCCCGGAGGTTCGTCTGGGAGGCGTGCCGGCGCAACTACGGCGAGCACGGGATCCGGCTCTTCTGGCTCGACGAGGCCGAGCCCGAGTACGGCGTCTACGACTTCGACAACTACCGCTACGCCGCCGGCCCCGCCGTCCAGGTCGGCAACCTCTACCCGCAGGCGTTCTCCCGCGGCTTCTTCGAGGGGCAGAGCGAGGGCGGGGAGACCGCGATCGTGAACCTCGTCCGCACCGCGTGGGCGGGCAGCCAGCGCTACGGCGCGCTCGTGTGGTCGGGCGACATCCACTCGACCTTCGCGGACCTGCGCCACCAGATCACGGCCGGCATCCACATGGGCGTCGCGGGGATCCCGTGGTTCACGACCGACATCGGAGGATTCGCCGGGGGAGACCCGTCGGATCCGGAGTTCCGTGAGCTCCTCGTGCGCTGGTTCCAGTTCGGCGCGTTCAGCCCGGTGATGCGCCTCCACGGCGACCGTGCGCCGTCGGCCCCGGTCACGGCCGCCGACGGGAGCCGCCGCGCCGCGACCGGAGCCGCGAACGAGGTGTGGAGCTTCGGCGAGGAGGCGACGCCGATCCTCACCCGCCTGCTGCATCTGCGCGAGACCCTGCGCCCGTACACGCGCGAGGCGATGCGGGAGGCGCACGAGCTGGGCCAGCCCGTGCTGCGCGCGGTGTTCCACGAGTTCCCGGGGGACCCGGAGGCCTGGGATCTGGCCGACCAGTACCTCTTCGGCTCGGACCTGCTGGTGGCTCCGGTCACGCACGCCGGAGACGTCTCCCGACGGGTCTACCTGCCCGCCGGGGCGCGCTGGACGGAGCTCTCGACGGGCGCCGAGCACGAGGGCGGGCAGTGGATCGTCGCCGACGCGCCGCTGGCCGTCATCCCGGTCTTCGCGCGCGACGGCCGGCAGGCGCACCTCGTCGGGCAGCTCTGAGCGGAGGCTCCCCGCTGACCGGAGGGTTCCGCCGCGAGGAGCGCCCCGCGTCAGCCCGTCCCCGCGAGCCAGAAGTCGACCGCGTCGGGGGACGGGCGCCCGGCGACCCGGACGACGTCGCCGAACTCGAGCACGCTGTCCGGATCCTCCTGGACGGCCGGCCACCGCTCGCGGCCGGCGGCGTCCGGATCGCCGTGGGAGACGAACGCGAGCCAGCGCGCGGTCATCTCCTGCTCGAGCCGGCGGTCGACGTCCGTGTAGTCGGCGTCGCCGTCCGCCCCGAGGTTCCCGTACGCGTACATCACCTCGGCGCCGTGGTACGCGCCGAACCGCTCGAGTCCGCTCTCCGGGGGAGTGCGCGTGAAGATGTAGGCGTGGACGTGCGCCCGCCCGGTCCGGGCGGCCGTCAGCGCCCAGAGCCGCATCGGGGCGGTCATCGTCCGGTCGCTGCCGGCGCGCAGCCGGGAGTCGACGACCTGGTCCTCGACGGCACCCGGGTACAGCGCGAGGAAGCGGTCCGCGTCGTCTCCGTGCTCCCGGCGCACCTCCTGCTCGTAGGCGTCCGGATCCGAGTCGACGCCTCCCAGCAGATCGAGCGAGGTCTCGTCGGAGTTGCTGCCGAGCAGGAGGGGGACGTCGTTCTGCCGACCGGCCTCGTAGACGGCGAGCGGCGTGTCGGGGAGGACGACGCCGTCGATCGAGGGCCACCAGTGCTGCGAGAGGCCCGCGGCGGCCGCGACGATGCGCTCGGCCGGCAGGGCTCTCATCTCGGCCAGGCTCGCCCCGCCGAGGGCCTCGCTCAGGCGCGCAGCCGCCTCCCGTGCGGTGGCGGCGTCGTCGTAGAGGTCGCCGGCCTCGCGATCTCCCGCCGACCCCAGGCATCCTCCGCTCTCGCCGATGATCCCGTGGAGGAGGCCGGCCGCGAGGGGCGAGGCCCCGAGGATGCAGGCGCTGCCGGAGCCGGCGGACTGGCCGGCGACCGTCACCCGCCCCGGGTCCCCGCCGAAAGCGGCGATGTTGTCCTGCACCCACTGCAGAGCGGCGACCTGGTCGAGCAGTCCCTGATTCCCCGGGATGCCGCCGCCGAGCACATCACCGGCGAGGAAACCGAGGACGCCCAGACGGTAGGCGACGGTGACGACCACCGCGCCCCGGGAGGCGAGCGCCGCGCCGTCGTAGGCGGGGAGGGCGCCGGACCCCGAGACGAACGCGCCGCCGTGGAGGTAGACGAGGACCGGGCTGGAGTCGCCCGCCCCGCCGGCCGGCGTCCAGATGTTCAGGCGGAGGCTGTCCTCGTCCGTCGCGTACCCGCCGAGGAGCGTCTCCTCCAGCGGCAGGTCGAGCACGCGGGTCGCCGCTCGGGAGAGGAACGTCGGCTCCGGCTGAACGGCGGAGGGGCCGAAGTCGTCGGCCACGAGGGTCGCCGACCGCTGCGGGGCCAGGCGGGGCGCCTCCCAACGCAGCGGGCCGACCGGGGGAGCGGCGTAGGGGATCCCCGCGAAGGCGTCGACCCCGGCCGGGGCGTCATGCACACCGACGACGTCGCCCTGCCGGGTCGTGACCGGGGCGGTGTGCGGACCGGCGAGCGTCCGCGTCGCCGGGAGAGGACCCGCGGCGAGGGCGACGGCTCCGACGAGCCCTGCGGACGCGACCCAGGCCGCCGTACGCAGCATCCAGTGCCGGTGCCGCCAGCTCCTCGAGACGGCCGCGATCAGGACCGCGGCCGCCGCGACGACGAGCCACCCCCACCACTCCACCCGGTTCAGCCAGGCGAGGACCGCCCCGATGAGCACGACGGTCGCGGTCGGCAGCCACGGGGACCGTCGCCGTCGAGGTTCGGGCGTTCCAGTTTTCGATACGGTATGCATTGAAAACGAAACGTACTGAAAAGGCCCATTCAGCGCAAGGATCCGAATAGGCTGGGGGCGTGGTCACAGGCGAGCAGGCTCCGGTCCGGCGGAGGAGCGAGACGCGACGGCGTCTCCTCGCCGCGGCCGCCGAGCTCTTCGAGAGCACGGGCACCATCGGCCAGCGCGTCGAGGACATCTGCGCGCAGGCGGGCTTCACCCGCGGCGCGTTCTACTCGAACTTCGCCGGTGTCGACCAGCTCTTCCTCGCACTCCACGAGGAGCAGGCCGCGAGAGTGTGGGGGAGCCTGCAGGAGGCCCTCGACGTCCAGCTGCAGGAGGAGCACCGCGCGGCGACCCTCGACGGCGCCGTACGCTCCCTCCTCGACGCGCTCCCGTCCAGCCGCGAGTGGTTCTCCCTGCGGTCGGTGCTCCTGGCACGCGCTGCCGCGGACCCGGAGTTCGCCGAGCGGATGATGATCGACGACGACCGCGTCTCGCGCGAGCTGGGCGAGCGCTTCGCCGCCCTCGCCGCCGTGCACGGCCGCGTCCCCGCCGTCGAGTCCGCCGTCCTGGCGAAGGCGGTCGTCGCGGCGCACGTCGGGTCGGTGAGCCAGTGGCCCGTGGACACCAGCGCCGAACTTACGCAGCGCATGGTCGTCGCCGCGGTGATCCGAGGCCTCACCGTCGAAGCGCTCGGTCTGCCATCGGAGCGCGGCGGCGATCGATGACGTCCTGTCGCAGGAGCGTTGAGGGGAGCCGATCGCCATCCCTGCGAACGGGACCTCGGTCGAACTGACATAATGTGCATTATCGGATAACGGCGGAGGGGCCGGACGGACCGGGACCAGCACGTCTCGGTCGAAGTGTCGAATCGCGTGACCAGCCGCAGCCGCGGATCGACGGTCATCGTGCCGCGGACGCCGTCGTCGGCCTGGTCCTCTCGGGCGCCTGCGGTAACGCGCGTCAGCGGTCCTGCGAGCGCTCCCGCAGGTTCACCATCGCCGCGGCTGCATCGAGAAGGATGCTCACGCCGCCCGGTGTCCGCCGACGAGCGGACTTCGCCCACGACGGCATCGGACTCCCCCGATGCCGGTCCGCTGCCGTCCATCGGAGTCATCCGTCGAGGATCGCAGACCCGCGCGCCGGGGTCATTCCGCGAAGGCGATCAGGCGAAGTCGGAGATGTCGCCGACGAGGCGGGTGTTGTCCGCGGGGATCGGCTCGACGGCCGCCAGAGCGACCTCGGCCGCGAACTCCTGCACGTTGTAGAGCTTGCCGGCCGACTCGCGGCGCGAGCTGATCGCGCCCGGGTTCGCGCGCTCCAGCAGGGTCGCGGTGATGGTGCCCTCGATCATGTCGCCCGAGACGACGACGAACTCGATCCCGCGCTCGGCGAGCTCACCGATCCGCTCGCGCAGAGCGTCCTCGCCGGCGCGCTTGGAGAGCGCGACGGGCTCGTACTCGGGCATCGTGGGCGTGGTCCGTATGAAGTGCGCCTGGTGGCTCGTGACGAACACGACACGGGAGCCCTCGGAGAGCAGCGGCAGCGCCGCGTCGAGCACGGCGACCTGCGAGTCGCGGTTGAGGACCATCGCGTAGTCCTCCCCCATGTTGCTCTCCATGCCGCCGGAGGCGTTCAGGACGAGCACGTCCAGTCCTCCGTACTCCTTCTCGATGCGGGAGAAGAGCTCGGCGCGCGAGTCGGCGTCGGTGAGATCGGCTCCGACGGCGATGGCGGTGCCGCCGGCCTCGACGATCTGCGCGACGAGCTTGTCGGCGCGCGGCGCCTTCGAGCGGTAGTTGACGACGACGCGGGCTCCGGCCTCGGCCAGGTAGCGGACCGTGTCGGCGCCGATGCCGCGGGACGACCCGGTGACGAGAGCGCGCTTGCCGTCGAAGGAGCCGGGGGCGAGGGGATTGGACACGGGTATTCCTCCAGAACGCCGGCTCGGAGACCGGATCGGGCACGATGACGGGCCACGGCCCGACGGAGGAGTCTACCAAGGGCCTCGAGACCGTCGGCGCACCCCCTCTCCCAGCCCTCGTCCGGGGGGCGTTGATAGCCTGGGAATGCTCGTCGAGGGGAAGGAGCACACAGCATGGACGCTGTCACCCAGTACGCGTGGATCCTCTGGCTCGCGCTGATCCTCATCTTCGTGATCGTCGAGATGATCACTCTCGAGTTCACCTTCCTGATGCTCGCCGTCGGCAGCATCGGCGGACTGCTGACCGGGCTGGTCGGGGCTCCCTTCTGGGTCCAGGTCCCCGTCGCGGCCGTCCTCGCCGCCCTCCTGCTGTTCACCGTCCGTCCGCCGCTGCTGCGGCTGCTGAAGCGGGGCGGCGATCCCACCCCCAGCGGAGCGGACGCTCTCCTCGGGCTCTCCGGCAGCGTCGTCCTCGCCGGCCCCGGAGCCGGCCAGGTCAAGCTCGCCAACGGCGAGACCTGGACCGTCCGCCTGTCCCCGCTCGTCGAGGACCGCACACTCGGAGTCGGCGAGAGAGTCGTCGTCACCGCCATCGAGGGCGCGACCGCGGTCGTCGTCCCCGCCGAAAGGAGCACACCGTGACACCGTCCTCCGTCGTGACGATCGTCGTCGTCGCCGCCGTCGTCCTCTTCGCCCTGGTCGTCCTCTTCCGAGCGGTCCGCATCATCCCCCAGGCCACCGCCGGGGTCGTGGAGCGCCTCGGCAAGTACCACAAGACCCTGCTGCCGGGCCTCAATCTCGTCGTGCCGTTCATCGACCGGGTCCGCCCGCTGATCGACCTGCGCGAGCAGGTCGTCTCGTTCCCGCCGCAGCCCGTGATCACGGAGGACAACCTCGTCGTCTCGATCGACACGGTCGTCTACTTCCAGGTGACGGACGCCCGCGCGGCGACCTACGAGATCGCCAACTACCTCGGCGCGGTCGAGCAGCTGACCACCACCACGCTCCGCAACGTCGTCGGCGGCCTGAACCTCGAGGAGGCGCTGACCTCCCGCGACAACATCAACGGGCAGCTGCGCATCGTCCTCGACGAGGCCACCGGCAAGTGGGGCATCCGCGTCGGACGCGTGGAGCTCAAGGCCATCGACCCGCCCCTCTCCATCCAGGACTCGATGGAGAAGCAGATGCGCGCCGAGCGCGACCGTCGAGCCGTGATCCTCACCGCCGAGGGCACCAAGCAGTCCCAGATCCTGAACGCCGAGGGTCAGCGCCAGGCCGCGATCCTCGCTGCGGAGGGCCAGGCGAAGGCGGCGGTCCTGCGGGCCGAGGGTGAGGCCAAGGCGATCACCACCGTCTTCCACGCCATCCACGAGGGCCGCCCCGACAGCGAGCTCCTCGCGTACCAGTACCTCCAGACACTCCCCAAGATCGCCGAGGGCAGCGCGAACAAGCTCTGGGTCATCCCGAGCGAGCTCACCGAGGCGCTGAAGGGCATTGGAGGCGCGCTCGGCCAGCGCGGCCGGTCCGCCCCGGCGGTCCGCCCGCAGGATGCGGCACCCCCGTCGGCGCCTGCGGCGTCCGCGCCTGCCGCATCCGGGTCCGTCGGCTCCACTCCTGTCGAGCCCGGATCCGACACGTCCGCCCCCATGGCGCCCGCGACGACCGACGGAGCCCTCGGCTCGGCGCCCACTCCCCCGCCGCCGGCCGTCTAGCCACGGACCCGGTCCGCGATGCGCACCCCTGAGCGACCCCTCGCCCTGAGCGGGCCGACCCCCCGGGTGATCGCGCATCGCGGGTTCGGCCCGCAGGCTGAGGGCAACACGCTCGCCGCCTTCGAGCGCGCCCTCGCCGCGGGTGCGGACCTCCTCGAGACGGACGCGCGCGCCTCCCTCGACGGGGTCGCCGTGCTCGTCCACGACGCCGAGGTGATCGACCGCTCCGGCCGCCGCCACGTCGTCGCCGCCACCCGGTGGGAGGAGCTCGCCGACCTCCGACTGGCGGGCGGCGCCCGGCTCGCCTCTCTCGAGCAGGCCCTCGCCGCACTCCCCCGCGCGCGCTTCAACATCGACGTGAAGTCGCGGGACGCGATCGACCCGGTCGTCGCGGCGGTGTCCGGCGCCGCCGCCGCGGAGCGCGTCCTGATCACCTCGTTCTCCGAGATCCGTCGAGCAGCGGCCCTCCGCCGTCTTCCCGGCGCCGCGACCTCGGCGTCGGCGGTCCGCTTCGTCGTCGCCCTGGTCGCCGCCCACCTCGGCGCCGCCCTCCCCGTGCGTCTCGCTCTCCGCGGCATCGACGCGCTCCAGGTGCCCGAGCGCGCGCTCGGCCTCCGCGTCGCCGAGCCGCGGATCCTCGCCCGGCTGCGGGTGACCGGCTGCGAGATCCACCTCTGGACCATCGACGATCCGGAGCGGATGGAGCAGCTCCTCGCGCTCGGGATCGACGGGCTCGTGACCGACCGCACCGACCTCGCCCGAGCGGCCGTCGACGCCTTCCTCAGCGCCCGTCAGCCACGCCCTCAGGAACCGCGGAATACGCCTCCGACCTGAGGATTCTCTGGCAATGGCAGGGACGGGAAGACCACCTCCAGGTACGACGTTGACACTGGGGAAGCACAGCGAGAGGAGACCACACAATGGCAGATCGAAGCTTGCGAGGAATGCGGCTCGGATCCCAGAGCCTGCAGAGCGAAGAAGGCGTCGTCTTCTCCCCGCGATCGACGTACGAGTACCACTGCGCGAACTGCGGCCACGACACCGACATGGTGTTCTCGGCCGATGCGGAAGCACCGGAGACCTGGGAGTGCCGCTCCTGCGGTCACGAGGCCACTCTGATGGTGGACTCGAAGCCGGTCGTCGTGGACAAGGGCGAGCAGAAGGCTCCGCGCACCCACTGGGACATGCTGCTCGAGCGTCGGACCCGCGCGGAGCTGGAGGAGCTGCTCGAGGAGCGGCTCGCCTATCTGCGCGCCAGGCGCGGCGAGCACAAGATCGGCGCGTAGCGCCGGTCAGCGGGAACGGCGTCGCGGCTCGCGCGTCCTGAGGACGAACGAGACCATGCCGATGAGACCGGCGGCCAGGAAGTACCAGCCGAGGTCTCGCGCCCACACCAGAGCCGGGGTCGTGGTGGAGCTGAGGGGGACCTCGTCCACCATGGCACCCGGCTCGAACCATGTCAGGGAATCGATCGTCGAGCCGTCCGGCCCGATGATCGCACTCGTCCCGACGGTCGAGATGTTGACCACACTGCGCCCGGTCTCGATGGCCCGCAGGCGAGCGATCGCGAGCTGCTGGACGCTCTCGTCGGTCCGGCCGAAGTCGGCGTTGTTGGTCTGCCCGAGGATGACCTGGGCTCCCCCGTCGACCATCGCGTTCGTCAGCGCGTCGTCCGAGATGTCGAAGCAGATCGCGATGCCTGCGAGGACGCCGTTCACGTCGAAGACGTTGGGACGGGTGCCGATCGAGTAGTCGCGGCTCACCAGGTCGACCAGGTCCGGAGCGAACATCCGCCAGAACGCCCGGTCCGGCATGTACTCGGCGAACGGGACGGGATGCACCTTGTCGTAGACCTGCGTCGCCCCCTCCCCCGCCTTCCAGAGCAGCGAGCTGTTGTAGAAGACGTCGTCCGAGGGGTTCGTGATCGTGCCCACGACGAACGGCGCGTCCATCGTGCGGCTGAGGTAGTCGAGGACGGCGGCCGACTGGGCGTTCCGGGTCGGATCGATGTCGACGCCGTTCTCGGGCCACACCACCATGTCGACGTCCTGATCGAGGATCGGCAGCGTCGCCGAGGTGTGGTCCTCGAGGATCTGCCCGCGGTAGCTCTGCGAGAACAGGCCCGCATCGGAGTCGCCCTGGACGGCGGCGATCCGGGTCGTGCCCTCCGTCGGTGCCGGCCAGGCGGGGAACACCAGCGCCACGATCGCGAAGCCCGCGAGAGCGCTGACGCGAGCGGAGGCCGGGACGGACGTCTCGCGGACGGCCTGCGCGAGCACGGCGGCGAGGAACGCGACCACGAAGCCGAGGCCGGCGAAGCCGATCCACGCCGCGAGACCGGCGAGCGGGCCGAGGGACTGCGAGATCGCGAGGCGGCCCCAGGCGAAGCCGCCGTAGGGCCAGACGCTGGTGATCGACTCGCGCCCGATCCAGAGCGCCGCCAGGAGGGCGGGGAGGCCGACCATCCGGCCGAGCGGTCCCGTCCAGACGCGGTGGCCGCGCGTGGAGACGACCGCCATCAGCCCCGCGGAGAGCGCGAAGAAGATCGCCTGCAGGCCGGCGAGGGCCGCCCACGGGACCGGGCCGAGGTAGAGGGTCAGCCACTCGATGTGGACGCCCCAGAAGACCGCTCCGCCGACGAGGCCGACGAGGCTTCCGCTCCAGAAGCCGCGCCCCGCCAGCGCGAACAGGATCGCCGCGGCGCCCACGATCGCCAGCGGCCAGACGTCGGAGTCGGGGAAGCCGCGGTCGAGCACGGCGCCGCCGAGGGCGGCGAGGGGCAGCGCCACCCACAGCGGAACGGTCCGCCCGTCGGGCGGAGGAGCGATCGGCGTCATGCGACCGTCGAGTACGCGACGATGCCGCGGCGGACCAGGTCGAGGGCGGTCCGGGCCGCGCGGCCGACCTTGCCCTCGGCGACGACGGAGAGCTGGTCGAGGAGGTCGATGGTCTGCTTCGCCCAGCGCACGAAGTCGCCGGCGGCCATGTCGGACTCGCGGAGCACCATGTCGAGCGGCATGCCCTTGGCCCACATGTTCATCGACAGCGCCAGGCTCGTCGAGATCGGGTTGCTGCCCGGCAGGCGGTGCTCCCGCTCGACGTCGTCGAGCCGGGCCCACAGAAGCTGGGTCCTCTCCAGCGCCTCGGGGAACGCGCCGCGGGGCAGGAACTGCTCGCCGAGCGTCCCCTCCTCGCGTCGCGGCTCGAAGACCAGGCAGCACGCCATCGCCGCGAGGCCGGCCGGATCGAGCTCCGTCCACGCCTGCTTCCGGAGGCACTCGGCGACGAGCAGGTCCCGCTCCCCGTAGATCCGGCGGAGCGTGCGACCGTTGGGCGTCAGCGAGAGCTCGCCGACCTCGTCCCGGCGGAAGTAGCCGAGCTCGAGCAGCACGTCCGTGATGTGGTCGAAGATGCGGGCGACGGCGCCGGTGCGCGAGCGGATCTGGCGCTCGATCTCGTCGGTCTCGCGGCGCAGCTTCCACCAGCGCTCGGCCCAGCGCGCGTGCTGCTCGCGGTCGGAGCAGGCCTGGCACGGGTGCGCCTTCATCCGGCGCCGCAGGCTCGTGAGCTGTCCCTGGCGCTTCTCGCGCTCGGCGTGGGAGGCCGACTCGCCGCGCACCGCGCCCCGGCGCTCGAGGTCGCCGATCTCACGGCGGATCGCCGCGTACTGCTCGAAGTCGCCCAGGTGGCACTGCATCGCCGTGACGTAGCCCGCCATCGACTCCTCCTGCTGGCGGACCCGGCGGGCGAGATCGACGACGGACCGGTCGGCCTGGAACTGCGCGAACGACGACTCGAGGATCTCGCGCGTGCGCACCCGCCCGAACTGCTCGATCAGGTTCGCGGCCATGTTGTAGCTGGGGCGGAAGCTGGAGTTGAGCGGGTAGGTCCGCCGGGAGGCGAGGGACGCGACCGCCTGAGGGTCCATCCCGCCGCGCCACTGGATCACCGAGTGGCCCTCGACGTCGATGCCGCGTCGGCCCGCCCGGCCGGTGAGCTGGGTGTACTCCCCCGGTGTGATCGGGACGCGCGCCTCGCCGTTGAACTTCTCGAGCTTCTCGAGGACGACCGTGCGGGCCGGCATGTTGATGCCGAGCGCGAGCGTCTCGGTCGCGAAGACCACGCGCACGAGCCGGCGCAGGAACAGCTCCTCGACGACCTCCTTGAAGGCGGGGAGCATCCCGGCGTGGTGCGCGGCGACGCCCCGCTGGAGTCCGTCGAGCCACTCCCAGTAGCCGAGCACCGCGAGGTCCTCGTCGCGGATCGTCCGGCACCGCTCCTCGACGATCGCGCGGATCTCGTCGCGCTCGTGGCGCTCGGTGAGGCGCACGCCCGACCGCAGCACCTGGCGCACGGCCTGGTCGCAGCCCGCACGGCTGAAGACGAAGAAGATCGCGGGGAGGAGGTTCTTGCCGCGGAGGATCTCGACGACCTCCGAGCGCAGCACGAGCTCCTCGGTGCGCTGCTCCGGGTAGCGGCCGCGACCGCCTCGGCCGTTGCGGCCGCCCCTGCCGCCGCGCTCGACCCGGGAGCCGCCCTGGGCCATGCGGGCGAGCTCGGGGTTCACCCGGTTCGTCGCCGCCCGACCGGAGGAGTCGAAGAGGTCGACCAGCTTGCCGCCCACCAGGACGTGCTGGTCGAGCGGGACGGGGCGCTCCTCGGAGACGATGACCTCGGTCTCGCCGCGGACGGTCTGCAGCCAGTCGCCGAACTCCTCGGCGTTGGACACGGTGGCGCTGAGCGAGACCAGCCGCACGCGCTGCGGGAGGTGGATGATGACCTCCTCCCAGACGGCGCCGCGGAAGCGGTCGGCGAGGTAGTGCACCTCGTCCATCACGACGTAGGCGAGGTCGCGCAGGAGGTCCGAGTCGGCGTACAGCATGTTGCGCAGCACCTCGGTCGTCATCACGACGATCCGGGCGCGCGCGTTGACGTTCGAGTCGCCGGTCAGCAGGCCGACCTCGGAGGCTCCGTAGTCCTCGACGAACTCCTGGAACTTCTGGTTGCTCAGCGCCTTCATCGGCGTCGTGTAGAAGACCTTGGCCGTCGGGTCCTGCATGGCCAGGTGGATCGCGAACTCGGCCACCGCGGTCTTGCCGGCGCCGGTGGGCGCGGCGACGAGGACGCTGTGGCCGTCGTCGAGCGCGCTGCAGGCCTCGTACTGGAAGGGGTCGAGGTCGAACGCGAGGGTCGAGCGGAACGCTTCGACCCTCGCGTGGCCCTGGCGCGTCCGGAACGCGGCGAACCGCTCGGCGGGAGACGGTCCGGTCACGCGGGCAGGTCGGAGGGGCTGCCGTCGAACACCAGCTGGCGCTTGGCGGCGCGCCGGTCGTGCAGGATCGCGATCCCGCAGGCGAGGAAGAACAGGAAGATGATCGGGATGGCCAGGAGGAACATCGAGATCGGGTCGGCCGCGGGGGTCGCGATCGCCGTGAAGAGCACGATCGCCATGATCGCGATGCGCCACGACTTGAGGATCAGCATGCCGGGGAGGATGCCGAGGAAGTTGAGGAGCACCAGGAAGACGGGCAGCACGAAGGCGATGCCGACGACCAGCACGAGCTTGAGAACGAACTCGTAGTAGATCTTGGCGTCGAGGAAGCTCGCCGCGTTGCTGCCGGTGAAGCTCGTCAGGAGCTCCACGATGTGCGGGAACACGAACCAGCCGGCCGCGCAGCCCGCGAAGAACAGCGGGATGGCGGTGAGGATGAAGCCGAGGCCGTACCGCATCTCCTTGCGGGTCAGGCCCGGGACGAGGAACGCCCAGATCTGGTAGAGCCAGACCGGGCTCGCCAGGACGATGCCCACCGTGATGGCGATCTGCAGCCGCAGGTCGAAGGCACCGGCGATCGTCGGGAAGTTGAGGATCGCCTCCTTGCCCTGGGTGGAGGCCACCTCGGAGATCGGAGCCTTGAGGGCCTCGAAGACCCACTCCGAGACGAACCACCCCGCGACACACGCGATGACGATCGCGATCGCCGACTTGAAGAGCCTGTTGCGAAGCTCGACGAGGTGCGCCCCGAGCGACATGCGCCCGTCGGGGTTCTTCGTCCGCTTCGTCCGTGGCTTCTTCGGTGCCACGGACGTCATTACTTGAGCGGGGACTCGGGCGGCGTGGTGGTGCCGGTGCCGGTGGTCGAGCCGGTGGATCCGGCGACGGTGCCGGTGGTCCCCTCGGTCGACTCACGGCGCTCGGTGCCGTCCTCGTCCTTCATGGTCTTGACCTCGCTCTTGAAGATCCGCATCGACTGCCCGACACTGCGGGCCAGCTGCGGGAGCTTGGGCGCACCGAACAGGAGGAGGATCACGGCGAGGATGATGAGGAGGTGCCACCCCTGGAGGCCAGCGAACATTGCAGACTCACTTCACTTGTCGGTTGCGGTGTACGAGGAGCTTACCCCGTTCGACCCGTCCTGACCGGCGGAGATCGATCCTGTCGCGACGTGCGTCACGTCGGCCCTCGTGCGCACGCCTCACGTCGTCGCGATCGGCGAACAGCGACGAGGGAGGACGGGGCGGCAGGTCGTCCGTCACTCCTGGACTCAGTGTCTCGAGTTTCGCGGTGACCTCGGACAGCTGTCCGAGGAGCACCTTCCCCTTGCGCCAGTAGGAGAGGGCGAAGAGGACCAGCATCGCCAGAGCGCCCAGCGCGAGGCCGAGCCAGATCAGGATCCACGACCACCAGGTCACGACGGCTCCCCCTCGTTCGCGGCGAGCGCGGAGGCCGCCCAGTGCGCGACCGCGGTGCGCGCCTCGGGGGGTGCCACCACGGTGACGAGACCCGCCAACGACGCCACCAGGCGCGTCAGTCCCTCCAGATGGGCGACGCGGAGACGGACGAGGACACCGTGGTCCTGCTCCCCCGGCACGGGACCGGGGAACTCGGCGTCGGCCGCGTAGTCGCCCAGCAGCACGACGGCGCTGGGAGCGACGCGCAGGTCCACGACGAGATCGGAGGCGGAGGCCTCGAAGAGCCGTTCCGAGAGGGTCACCTCGTTGCGGCGCCGGACGATCGGCGTCCCCGTGTCGCGGAGGGAGCGCATCCTGTCGACCCGGAACGTCCTGACGCCCTCGCGGAGGTGGTCCCATCCGCGCAGGTACCAGTCCCGGTCGACCGATTCGAGCACGAAGGGGTCGACGAGCCGGGACTCGGTCTCGCCGCGGGCGCTGCGGTAGTCGAAAGCGACCTGCGTCGCCGAGCCCATCGCTGTCCGCAGGAGCGCCACAGCGCTGTCCGCGCCCGTGCCGCGCGAGACCGCCACCGCGCTCGGGGCCGAGGAGGCGCCGCGCGCGAGCTTCCCCATCAGCGAGGCGATCCGGTCGTTGCCCTGGTTCTCGGGCAGGGCTGCGAGGTACTGCATGCCGGCGATGAGGGCGGCGGCCTCGCGCGCCGAGAACCTCGGCGAGTCGTCGATCGCGACCTGGTGGGTGAGGACGACGTGGTCGTTCTCCTCGAAGTCGTCCCAGCCGATGTCGAAGAGATCGTTCGCCTGGTACTGCGCGGTCTCGCCGGGGATGCCCGAGACGGCGATGAGGCGCACCGCGCGCCGCACCTCCTCCTCCGGGATCTCGAAGTGCGCGGCGACCTCGGCGACGGAGACGCGGCCCCGGTCGAGCAGGTAGGGAACCAGGGAGAGGAGGACGGCCAGGCGGTCGCGCGCCTGCAGGGAGCGGGGTCTAGCCACGGGGATCCCCTCCATGGTCGTCGAGGGTGCGGCGGAGGCGGTCGAGGACGCGGCGGCGGAGCTCCTCCGGCTCGAGCACCCGCACCTCGGGACCGTGACCGGCGAGCTCGTCCGCGAGCACGTCCGAGTCGGTGTAGTGCAGGCGCAGCAGGCCCTGGCCCTGGCCCTCGGCCTCGGCACGCCCGCCGAGACGGAGGGCGGCGTCGGAGTCGGGGGCGACGCGCAGGAGCGCGCTGTTGCGCTGCAGGATCTCGTCGAGCTGGGCGAGAGCGGTCGCCGCGTGGTCCCCCGCCGCGGGAGGCGCGGTGCGGCCGGTGGACGCGACCGGCCCGACGATCCGCGACAGGAGGAAGGTCCGCGTGCCCTCGGCGCCCTCGTCCCAGCCGTGGAGGTGCCAGCGCCCCTGGTGGTTCACCAGGGCGCGGGGCTGCACGGTGCGCACGCGCGGCTCATCGCCGCCGGGCTTCAGATAGGGGAAGCGGACGACCTGGCCGCGGTCGAGCGCGGCGTTGAGCGGCTCGAACGAAGCCTCGCGGACCCGGATCGAGGGGCTGATGCCGATGACGGGGTCGACGGACTCGACCCCGATCGAGCGCAGCTTGATCAGCGCGCGCCGCGACTCCGCCGAGAGCGTCCCCTCGCGCCAGACCGCCCCGGCCAGGCGGAGCAGCGCGAGCTCCTCCGGATCGAAGGTCAGGTCGGCCGGGAGGTCGTAGCTGCGCTTCGCGATGCGGTACCGGACGGTCTGGGTGTTTCCCGGGTCGCCCGGGGCGTCGACTGTCTCGATCGGGATGCCCAGCTCGCGCAGGTCGTCCTTGTCGCGCTCGAACTGGCGCTCGAGCGAGGTCCGGTCGCCCCGGCCGACCCGCTGCCGGTAGCCCTGCACCGTGGAGAGGACGTCGGCCTTCGTCAGTCCGTTCTCGGCCGCGACGAGCGCGAGCACGAGGTTGAACAGACGCTCCTCGGCCGGGACGCGGCTCGAGGACGGGGCGTCGGAAGGCACGCCCTCCAGTCTAGGGCCGGGCCCGGTCAGACCTTTCCGAGGATGTCGGCGACGAAGATCAGCGTCGCGCCGCCGGGGATCCCGCCCTGGGGGGAGCCCTGGTCGCCGTAGCCCTGGTCGGGCGGGATGACCGCGATGACCTGGGATCCGACGGGCTGGCCGATGAGGGCGTCGGCGAATCCGGCGATGACTCCGCCCTGGGTGGTCGAGCCGTCGGCGGCCGTGAAGACGGCGGGAGCGCCCTTCTCCCAGCTGGAGTCGAACACCTTCCCGTCGCTCCACTGCCAGCCGGTGTAGGCCACGACGACCTGGTCGCCCTCGGCGACGACGTCGCCGTCGCCCTTCTTGAGCTGGGCGATGCGGAGGTCGGACGGCGCGTCGCCCGAGGGCTTCGCGAGCCCCGGGCGTCCGTCGTCGCCGAGCGTCACCGTCGGGAAGCCGTCGGGCGCGGGCTGGACGGCGCCGTTCGCGCGGGCCAGCGAGGCCTCGCGGACGTCCGCGACGAGCACGAGCGTGTCGTCCTCCGAGATGCCGAGCTGCGACGAGGACTGGCCGAAGCCGTCCTCGGGGGCGATCGCGATGGCGACGCGCGAGCCGACCTGCGTGCAGAGGAGGCCCTCGTTCAGGCCGACGAGCCCGGCTCCGCCGACGCCGAAGCGGGCGGTGCTCGACCCGTCGTAGGGCGAGGTCTCGAGGACCGTGCCGTCCGCTCCGTTGACCAGGGTGTAGTCGATGGTGACGAGCTGGCCCTTCTCGAGCGGTGCGCCCGAGCCCTCGATGAGGGTGCTGACCTGCGTGCCGTCCGCCTTCAGCGGCGTCGGGACGCTGACGTCCGGCTTCGCTCCGAAGTCGCCCGTGGCGCTGACCGCCGCCGAGGAGTCGCCGGAGGAGAACGGAGCGTCGCAGTCCGCCTGCGAGGAGGACGCGGTGCATCCGGTGAGAGCGGCGACGATGCCGATGCCGGCGATGAGCGCGGTGGTCCTGCGCACGGGTCCTCGATTCGAGAGAAGGGGAGCGGTGACGCCCGAGGTGGAGACGGCCCGGAGGCCGGGAACAGCTTAGAGGATGCCCTCGTCGTCGGGCTCCGCGGTCTCCTCGCCGAACCCGCGGGCCCGGGAGAGCTCGGCGCTGGTGGCGGACTCGCGGACCCGCTTGCGGAGGCTCTTGGGGCTCACGGCGCGCTCGCCGAGCGCGCCGGGGGTCCAGGCCTCCACGTCCTCGTCGCTGAAGTCCGTCTTCGACGGGCGACGCTTGAGCTCGGGGAGCACGGTGTCCGGAGCGAGCCGGCGAGCGGTGATGAGGAAGCCGGTGTGGCCGATCATCCGGTGGTCCGGCCGGACCGCGAGGCCCTCGACGTGCCAGCCGCGGACCATGGTCTCGTTCGACGACGGGTTCGTGAACAGGCCCGAGGCGCGGATCGCCTCCGCCGTCCGCGAGAGCTGCGTGACGGTGGCCACGTAGCAGAGGAGCACTCCGCCGGGCGTGAGAGCGTCGGCGGCGACGTCGAGGCACTCCCAGGGCGCGAGCATGTCGAGCACGACGCGGTCGGCCTCGCCGGACGGGACCGTGCCGGGCAGCGCCTCGACGAGGTCGCCGACGGTGACGCTCCAGTTGTCGGGCGTGTAGCCGAGGAAGGTCTCGACGTTCGCCCGTGCGACAGCCGCGAACTCCTCGCGCCGCTCGAACGACGACAGCCGGCCGGTCGGACCGACCGCCCGCAGCAGCCAGAGCGAGAGCGCGCCGGAGCCGACACCGGCCTCGACCACGCGGGCGCCGGGGAAGACGTCGGCGAGGGCGAGGATCTGGGCCGCGTCCTTCGGGTACACGATCGCCGCGCCGCGGGGCATCGACATCACGAAGTCGGCGAGGAGGGGTCGCAGCGCGAGGTGCTCGACGCCGACGGTGTTGGTCACCACCGAGCCGTCGGGCAGCCCGATCACCGTGTCGTGCTCGATGCCGCCCCGGTGCGTGTGGAACACCTTGCCGGGAACGAGCGTGATGGTGTTCATCCGCCCCTTGGGTCCCGTCAGCTGGACGCGGTCCCCCGCGCGGAAGGGTCCGGAATGCTGCAGTGCCTCACCGGTCATCGGCGGGCCTCCGTCTCGGTCGTGGCCGGGCCGGAGCCGCGGTGCTCGGAGGACACCGTCGCAAGGTCCGCGACGGTGCGGCCCGCGAGGGTGGGCCAGAGGGCGTAGGGGGCGGCGGGGTCGAGCTCCAGCTGGTGCGGGACGCCGATCGCCGCGGCTCCGGAGGCGACGGCCGCGCCCAGGCCCGTGAGGGAGTCCTCGATCGCGACGCAGGCGGCGATGTCGACACCGAGGGTGCTCGCGGCGAGGAGGTACGCCTCGGGGTGGGGCTTGCTGCGCTCGACCATGTCGCCGCTGACGACGGCGGCGAAGGCGGGGAACGGGATCCGGTCCACGACGGCCGCGGCCATCCGCGAGATCGACATCGTGACCAGCGCCTGCGGCACTCCCGCCTCGGACACCGCGCGCAGCAGCTCGAGCGCGCCCGGTCGCCACGGGATGCTCACGGCCAGCTGGTCGACGACCTCGTCGGTCATCCGGTCGATGATCGCGTCGACGGAGAGGTCGACACCCTTGCCCTGCAGGATGCGGGCGGCGGCGGGCAGGCCCGAGCCGACGAGTCCCATCGCGTCCTCATGGGTCCACACTCCGCCGAAGGAGGAGACGAGCGCGTGCTCCGACGCCATCCAGTACGGCTCGGTGTCGACGAGGGTCCCGTCCATGTCCCAGAGGACGGCGGCGGGGGCGGACGCTCCTCCGAGCGGCTCGGAGGACAGCGGCCGGGCGGAGGTCTCGGGAGTCACGAGCGACCATGGTACCGGCAGGGCCGCGCCCTTCCCCGGCCGCGGGCCGAGAGCGAACAGCGCGGCCGATCCCGCCGGACGGGACGGGCGGGGCCGGGGGCGGTCCTATCCTGGACGGAGGGACAGGCGCGGTGTGCGCTCCCCGCACATCGAGCCGAACGCGGAGATCCTGCCTATGAACGTGATCACGGGGAACGTCCTGGTCGTGGCCTTCGAGGGCTGGAACGACGCCGGGGACGCCGCCAGCGGCGCGCTGCGGCTGGTCAAGGACGCCGGGGAGTACGTGCCCCTCTTCGCCGTCGACGCCGAGCAGTACTACGACTTCCAGTACACCCGCCCCATGCTCTCGATCGGCGAGGACGGCCGCCGCAGCCTCGCCTGGCCCGGCACCCAGATCTTCGGCCCGGCCGACACCTCGGTCGACGCCGAGAGCGCGCTGTACCTCATGATCGGCACCGAGCCCTCGCGCAGCTGGAAGAGCTTCGCCGCCGAGGTCGTCGACGCCATGCTCGCGATCGACATCTCCGCCGTCGTCTTCCTCGGCGCGATGCTCGCCGACGTCCCGCACACCCGGCCGATCTCGATCTTCGCCTCGAGCGAGAACGCGGAGCTGCGGAGCTCGTTCGAGCTCGAGCGCTCCAGCTACGAGGGGCCGGTCGGCATCCTCAGCGTGATCGGCGAGGCCGCGCAGAAGGTCGGCATCCCCGCCGTCTCGATCTGGGCCTCCGTCCCGCACTACGTGCACAACGCGCCCTCGCCCAAGGCGATGCTGGCGCTGCTCGAGAAGCTCGAGGAGGTCGTCGGCCTGGCGATCCCCCGCGGCGACCTCGTCGAGGAGGCGGAGGAGTGGGAGCGCGGCATCGACGCCCTCGCCGCCGAGGACGAGGAGATGGCGTCGTACATCGCCCAGCTCGAGCAGGCGCGCGACACCGTCGACTCGCCGGAGGCGAGCGGCGAGGCGATCGCCCAGGAGTTCGAGCGCTACCTGCGCCGCCGCGGCGACGGCCGCTCCGGCGAGGAGCCCTGGCGGCCGTAGCCTCCGCCGGCGCCCGCTCGTCCGAGACGGTCGTCGATCACGGGACCGCTCCGGCCGATGACCCTCCCGGCCGCCCTGACGGGACTCGAGCCGTTCGGGACCCGAGCCGTCCGGGACTCGAGGCTTACGGGACTCGAGCCTGACGGGGTTCAGGCCGGGCGCACCCCGAGCAGGGCGTCGACCGCGTCGCGCAGGAGCGACGGGTCGTCCACGCCCTCGGTCAGTGCGGCGTCGACGACGGCGAGGGCGGCCGGAGTGCCGAGGTCGTCGGCCAGCGCCTCGCGCAGCTGCGCCAGCACCTCGAGCGCCGAGCGCGGTCCGACGGCGGCGAGGGCCGACTCCCAGCGCGCCAGGCGCGCCTCAGCCGACGGCAGGTCCTCAGGCAGCCACTCCCAGTCGGAGCGGTAGTGGTGCGCGAGGAGCGCGAGGCGGATCGCCCGCGGGTCCGCGCCCTCGCTCCGCAGACGGGAGACCAGCACCAGGTTCCCGAGCGACTTGCTCATCTTCTCGCCCTGGTAGGCGACCATCCCGGCGTGCGCGTAGGCGCGGGCCAGAGGACGGCCGGACAGCGAAGCGGCGTGGCCGGCGCTGAACTCGTGGTGCGGGAAGACCAGGTCGCTGCCGCCGCCCTGCAGGGTGAACTCGGGTCCGAGCCGATCGAGGGCGATCACCGAGCACTCGATGTGCCAGCCCGGACGGCCGCGGCCGACCTCGGCGTCCCAGGCGGGCTCGCCGGCGCGCTCGGCCCGCCAGAGCAGCGGATCGAGGGGGTCGCGCTTGCCGGCGCGCTCCGGGTCGCCCCCGCGCAGCGCCGAGAAGCGGGCCATCGACTCCGCGTCGAGCCGGCTCTCGCTGCCCAGGTGCCAGACGGCGCTCTCGGCCGCGGCGATGTCGTAGTAGAGGTCGCTCGCGCCCTCCTCCGCCGCGTCCGGAGCAGCGACGCGGTAGGCGACGCCGTCGCGCTCCAGGCGGGCGACCGCCTCCGCGATGGGATCCACGGTCTCGGTGACTCCGACGTAGTGCTGCGGAGGCAGGACGCGCAGGGCGGCCATGTCGCCGCGGAACAGCTCGACCTGCTCCTCGGCGAGGTCGCGCCAATCGACGCCGGTGGCCGTCGCACGCTCGAGCAGCGGGTCGTCGACGTCGGTCACGTTCTGGGCGTACTCGACCGTGTAGCCCGCGTCGAGCCAGACGCGCTGGACCGTGTCGAAGGCGAGGTAGGTCGACGCGTGCCCGAGGTGGGTGGCGTCGTAGGGCGTGATGCCGCAGACGTAGAGGCTCGCGACTCCGCTGGGCGCGTCGAGCTCGACGGGGCCCGCGGTCGCCGTGTCGTGCAGGCGCGGTGCGCTCCCCCGGCCGGGCAGGGCGGGGACGTCGGCGGCGGTCCAGGCGCGCATC
Organism: Rathayibacter sp. AY1A3; assembly: GCF_002930975.1. Lineage (NCBI taxonomy): Bacteria > Bacillati > Actinomycetota > Actinomycetes > Micrococcales > Microbacteriaceae > Rathayibacter > Rathayibacter sp. AY1A3. The sequence goes on from NZ_PSTO01000007.1 coordinate 85,853, forward strand.
TAGGCGGCGATCAGGCCGGTGGCGAGCGCGACCATCAGGACGACGCCGAGCACGATGCGGTACACGACGAACGGGAGGAAGCTGCGGCGGGAGATGTAGCTCATGAAGAACGCGATCACGACGAAGCCGACCACGAACGCGACGATGGTCGCCACGAGGGTCTCGAGCCCGCCGACCTGGACCTGGTTCGGGAGCACGACCGGGTCGCTGATGCTCTTGTACAGCTGGTAGAGACCGCTGCCGAACACCGCGGGGATCGCGAGGAGGAAGGAGTAGCGCGCCGCCGCCTTGCGCTCGTAGCCGAGGAAGAGGCCGGCGGTGATGGTGCCTCCCGAGCGCGAGACGCCGGGGATCAGGGCGAGCGCCTGCGCACCTCCGAAGATCAGGCCGTCGCGGACGCCCAGGTCGCGCAGGCGGCGCTTCTTCGCGCCGACCGCGTCGGCGATGCCGAGCAGGATGCCGAAGAGGATGAGGGTGGTGGCCACCACCCACAGGGAGCGGAGGGTCGTCTCGATCGCGTCCTGGAAGACGAGGCCGAGGACGATGATCGGAAGGCTGCCCAGGATGATGAGCCAGCCCATGCGGGCGTCCGGGTCCGAGCGCGGGATCCGGCCGACGAGGGAGCGGGCCCAGTGCGACACGATCCGCACGATGTCGCGCCAGAAGTAGATGATGACGGCGGTCTCGGTGCCCAGCTGCGTGATCGCGGTGAACGCGGCTCCGGTGTCGCGGCCGCCGAGACCGGGCAGCAGCTCGCTGACGATCCGGAGGTGGGCGCTGGAGGAGATGGGGAGGAATTCGGTCAGACCCTGGACGAGTCCCAGGATCAGCGCGTCGAGCAGGCCCATGCGTCACTTTCGAGGAGGGCTGGGGCGTCGTCGGCCAGCAGTCGGTCGGGATCGGTCGGTGCTGACCCGGTCCGCGGCGCCGTCAGGAGCTCAGCAGGAGATCGGTCAGGACCTTCCTGCCAAACACTAGTGCGTCCAGTGGAACGCGCTCGTCGACCCCGTGGAACAGCGCCGGGAAGTCCAGGGACGACGGCAGCTGGAGCGGCGCGAACCCGTATCCGGTGATGCCGAGCGTCGAGAGCGCCTTGTTGTCGGTGCCTCCGGAGAGCAGGTACGGAAGGACCTCGGCGCCCGGATCGAACCGGCGGATCGAGGCGGCCATGCTCTCGACGAGGGGGCCGGCGAAGGGCACCTCGAGTCCGATGTCGCGGTGCTGGACGAGGATCTCGACGTGCTCGCCCGCGAGGACCTTCAGCCGCTCGAGCACCGAATCCTCCTCGCCGGGGAGGACGCGCACGTCGATGGTGGCCTCCGCGGTGTCCGGGATGACGTTGGCCTTGTAGCCTGCCGACAGCATCGACGGATTGGCGGTGGTGCGCAGCGTCGCGGCGATGAAGCGCGAGGCGGTGCCGGTGGCGAGTGCCAGCTCCTCCGGAGTGCTGCGCTTGGGGTCGTGGCCGAGCAGGCGGGCGACCTCGTCGAGCAGCTCGCGCGTGGTGTCGGTGAGGCGCGTGGGCCACTCCTCGCTGCCGATGCGGGCGATCGCCTGCGCCAGCCGGGTGACGGCGTTCTCGGAGTTGATCTGCGAGCCGTGCCCCGCCATGCCGTGCGCGCGGAGGGTCAGCCACATCAGCGCCTTCTCGCCCGTCTGCACGAGGTAGGCGCGCTTGCCGGCCAGCTCGATCGAGTAGCCGCCGACCTCGCTGATCGCCTCGGTCGCTCCGGCGAACAGCTCGGGCCGCTCACGGGCCAGGAATCCCGATCCCCGCACGCCGCCCGCCTCCTCGTCGGCGAAGAAGGCGATGACGAGGTCGCGGGAGGGGCGCCGCCCCTCCCGGAGGATGTCGCCGAGCGAGGCGAGGATCATCGCGTCCATGTTCTTCATGTCGACCGCGCCGCGACCCCAGAGCATGCCGTCCTTGATCTCGCCGCCGAACGGGTCGACGCTCCAGTTGTCGGCGATGGCGGGCACCACGTCGAGGTGCCCGTGGACGACGAGGGCGCCGCGCTCGCGGTCCTCCCCCGCGACCCGCGCCACGACGCTCGTGCGTCCCGGGTCGGAGTCGATCAGCTCCGGCTCGAGGCCGAGGTCGCGCAGCTTCGCCGCGACGTACTCCGCGGCCGGGCGCTCCGGCTCCGCCTTCCCGTCGCCGTAGTTGCTGGTGTCGAAGCGGATGAGATCGCGCGCGATGAGCGCCGTCTCGTCGAGGGTGCTGTCGGTCACGGGCGCGCTGTCGATGCTGTCGGACATGCGGGCAACGGTACCGGCGCGGGCTCGGCGACGCGCGGAGGCCGGTGGGCCGCGAGGTGGCGTGAGAGGCTCCGGAACCGTGCTAATGTCTTCTTCGGCCGCGGAAACGCAGGTCGAAGGAAACACTCGTCCGGGTGGCGGAAATGGCAGACGCGCTAGCTTGAGGTGCTAGTGCCCGTATAGGGCGTGGGGGTTCAAGTCCCCCCTCGGACACACTGATCGGAACCCCTCGTCTCTCCTCGGAGAGGCGGGGGGTTCCGTCGTTTCCGGCACCTCCCTCCTCGTATCGGTGGGAGGGATGCGGCGGGCGGAGAGAGCAGACGCCCCGCTCTTTCCCGAAGAGGCGGGGCGTCTCCTGCAGTAAACGGGCGCTCCTGCAGTAAACGGGCGCTCCTGCACCGCACGGGCGCTCCTGCACCGCAGGGCCCTCCGGCACAGACCGTGCCTCGGCGTCAGACGCCTGCTGTCGCCGGCGACCAGCCGAGAGCCGGAGCGATCGATTCCACGACAGTGCGCAGGAGCCGCGCGTTGTACTCGACCCCGAGCTGGTTGGGAACGGTGAGCAGCAGCGTGTCCGCCTCCTGCACGGCGGCGTCCGCAGCGAGCTCGGCGGCGACGGCGTCCGGCTCGCCCGTGTAGCTGCGGCCGAATCGGGCGCGGACGCCCTCGAGGGTGGCGACCTGGTCCTGCTCGCCGCGGCCGCCGAAGTACAGCCGGTCGAGATCGGTCGTGATCGGAAGAACGCTGCGCGACACGGAGACGCGCGGGGTGCGCTCCCAGCCCGCCTCGCTCCACGCGGCGCGGTACTCGCGGATCTGGCGGGCCTGCAGCTCGTCGAAGGGCACGCCCTCCTCCTCCAGGAGCAGGGTCGACGACTGCAGGTTCATGCCCTGCTCGGCCGCCCAGCGCGCGGTCGCGAAGCTGCCGGCACCCCACCAGATCCGGTCCTCGAGGCCGGGCGAGCGCGGCTCGATCGAGAGCGGGAGCGACTGGCGCGTCATCGCAGGATCGGACTGCGCGACCGGCGCCCCGGCGAGCGCCTCCCGGAGGATCCGCACCTTCTGCCGGGCGAGGTCGGCGTCGGTCATCCCCTCCGGGGGGACGAAGCCGAACGCCTCGGACCCGCGCAGGGCCGTCTCGGGCGATCCCCGGCTGACCCCGAGCTCGAGCCGGCCGTCGGAGATCAGGTCGGTGGCGGCCGCCTCCTCCGCCATGTAGAGCGGGTTCTCGTAGCGCATGTCGATGACCCCGGTGCCGATCTCGATGCGGCGGGTGCGCGCGGCGATCGCCGCCAGCAGCGGGAACGGCGAGGCGAGCTGCGGCGCGAAGTGGTGCACGCGGACGTAGGCGCCGTCGATGCCGATCTCCTCCGCCGCCTCCGCGAGCTCGATCGTCTGGAGGAGGACGTCGCGAGCAGAGCGGGTCTGAGACCCGGGGACGGACTGGTAGTGGCCGAAGGAGAGGAAGCCGATGCGCGAGACCATGCCTGCCTCAGCGCCCGGGGGTCCCCCGCTATTCCCGGAGGGTGTGCACGACGGTCGCCGAACCGCGACAGCGCTCCCGAGGAGTCCTCAATACACGTATGGTGGTCGCGTGCCCGCTGATCGGGGCGGAGAGGGGTCGTCGTGGAGCCGATGGTCGGTCGCCTCGGGGCCACTCTCGGGGTCGCCATGCAGACGATCAGCGGGTCGCAGGTGCAGGCAGGCGCTCTCCGTCCGCAGCGGAACCGGTCGCCCGGTCGCGTCTTCGCGTCAGTGCGCCTCGAAGTCGGCGGAGACCGAGGCGGTGACCTCGATGTCCTCCGGCTTGAGGGCCAACGGCTCCTCAGGAGAGGAGAACGCCTTGGCGCGGCTCATCATCGCCGAGCCGCCCTCGATGCGCGTGTGCGGCCGCAGTCCCGGCTCGAAGAGGGTCAGCACCCGCACCTCGGTCAGGCCGAGGGCCGCAGCATAGGCCTCGGCCCGCTCGCGCGCGTCGCGGACGGCAGCGGTGCGGACCTCGCGCTCGATGCCCGCACGTCGTGCCGCCGTCACGTCCCAGTCGACCCCCGAGATCTGGATCCCCGGCACCTCCGAGATCGAGCCGACCCAGCGCCCGAGAGCCGCGAAGTCCCGGTACTTCACCCGGACCCCGGCGGCCGCGACATGGAACAGCTGCGTGACGTCCGAGTCCTTGATGTACCGGCGGATCGAGGAGACCGAGATCTGATCGGAGGACCACCAGGTGGCGGCGCCGGACGCCTGCTCGGCGGCCGCCTCCTCACGGACCCGCGCGTGCAGGGCGGTGACCTCGGCGAGCGCCTGGGGCCGGGATCGCGACTCGCGCCGGATCTCGAGGCGGACGGTGCCCCGCTCGGCGGGGTGGAAGTGCTGGGCGAGACCGGCGACGGTGATGGTGACCATGGCCCCATCGTGCCGTACGCACCCCGTCAGCTCCGAGCGGCGAGCATCTCCCGGATGCGGTCGGCGAGGGCCCGCTCCGTCGTCAGGTTGCTGACCAGCTGGGCTCGGTGCCCCCCGCAGGCGCCTGGGAGGGGAGCTCCGCTGCTCGGGTCGACCCGGCTCAGCAGTGCCCGCTCCCCCTGGGCGATCGAGGCCTCGAGCAGGGCGAGCCGCCGCTCGAGCCTCTCGGTCTCGAAGCTCTCGGGCGTGATGTCGGACTCGCGGAAGTGGCCGGCTGTGGAAGTGGGGACGCTCATCGATGATCCGTTCCGTCGGGGGCGCCCAGGAGCGGCGCCATCACCAGGAAGACACCGGAGAACGGCGATCATGACGCGAAGGCGCGAAATGCACTGAGACGTGGCGCGCCACCGGCGGTCAGGAGCGGAAGACGGCCAGGTTCTCGTTCTCCACGATGGCGAGGGTGCGGACGAGGCGGGTGTAGCGCTCGACGAGCTCGCCCTCCCCCGCGCCCTGTCCCAGCAGGGCCGAGATGCTCTCGGCAGGGAAGAGGGAGACGATCTCCATCGCGACGGCTCGCGCGTGCTCGGAGGAGAGAGTGCGCGCGTACTCCAGAGCGCGGGTCAGCTGCGGCCTCTCCTCTCCCTCCGGACTCGCCGACGGCGCCGTCGTGGCGGCATGCCCGAGGACCGCCACGAAGACGCGAGCGATCTCGTCGACCCGGAGTGCGCGGACCAGGGTCAGCAGACGCGAGGAGACGCGGGAGACGCCGCGCGCGAGGAGCTCTCCGCTGAGGGCGCGCACCTCGATCACGTCGCCGCCGCCGAACTCGCCGGAGACGCGCTTGATGCCCGAGGCGAACAGGCTCGAGCCGGCTCCGATGCTCCGCTCGGCCTCGAGGTTGATCTCGACGCGGCCGCGGCCGGTGGCCACTCCGGAGATCCAGCGCTGCTCCACGGGCGGATGCGCGTGCACGGCGCGGACGAGGGTGCCCGGGCCCGGCCCTCCCAGGGCGCACAGGATGACCTCGGGGGTGCGCGCCCCGGCGATCCTGGTCGAGACGCCGTTGTGCGCGGCGAGCTCGGCGGCCCGCAGCTTGGAGCGGATGCCCCCTCGGCCGGTACCGCCCTTCTGCACGCCGATGCGGCGCAGCTCCGAGATGCCCAGCTCCTCGAGGTGCACGCCCTCGGCGATGCTGCCGGCGAAGACGCCGGGGACGTCGGTGAGCAGCAGCAGCAGGTCCGCGCCGAGGAGCATCGCCAGTCCGCCGGCGACGCCGTCGTTGTCCGAGCCGGCGGAGTCGATCGTGTCGTTGCCGTTGACCACGGGCACGACTCCGGCGTCGAGGGCGTGGCGGATCGCCTCGGCGACGTGCGCCATCTGCCGGGGAGAGGCGAGGTCGGACTCGCCGATGAGGATCTGCGCGACCAGGGCGCCCGAGAGCTCGGCCACCGAGCGGTAGAAGCCCATCAGGACGGTCTGGCCCACCGCTGCCGCCAGGCGGGCGCTGATCGGCTCCTCCTGCGAGCGGGCGAAGAGCGCCCGGCCCGAGGAGACGGCGCCGGAGGAGACCAGCACGACGTCCCAGCCCAGCGCGCGGGCGGCGAAGGCGCTCTCGAGCGCGCTGGCCAGGAGAACGGGATCCGGACCCGACTGCTTGGTGACCGAGCTGGACCCCATCTTGACCACGAGGGTCCTTCTGCGCGGCGCGGCCGGGGCGGTGGCGTCGGAGTCGGCGGGGTCGAGCAGGGCGTCGGACATGGCTCCCATGGTAGAGGCGCGGCAGGAGGCCCTCCCTCGCCGAGACCCGGTGGAGAACGCCCCCGGACGGGGATGTCGGAGGCGGATGCGAGACTGCCCGGGACGTCTGGAACCTCCTCCTCAGTGCGCCTCGCCGGGCGGTCGCGGAAGGGTCCGAGCGGCTCGCCGGTGGATGTCGGTGGCAATTGACATACTCGAACACATGTTCGAACATGGGCAGATGAGCCCCCCTTCACCCCTCGTCTCCGCGGAGACGGCCGAGGCCGCAGAGCCCCTTCTGCGGCAGCTCGCGTCGGTGAAGGAGCTGCAGTCCCGCATCCGGGACATGCAGGCGACCACTCTCGAGACCAGGAGCCTCGCCACCCTGCCGGCCTTCTCCTCCGTGCTCCCGGGCGGCTCGCTCAAGCAGGGTGCCGCCTACTCGGTGGAGGGCTCGATGAGTCTGGCGATGGGGCTGCTCGCCGGCCCGTCCGCCGAGGGCTCGTGGTGCGGCGTGGTGGGCGTCCCGGAGTTCGGGGCCGAGGCCGCGGCCGGCATGGGGATCGACCTCGAGCGCCTGGTGCTCGTGCCCGCACCGGCCGAGCACTGGCTCACCGTCACCGCCGCTCTGGTCGATGTGCTGACCGTCGTGCTCACCCGTCCGCCCGCCTCCGTCTCCTCGGCCGACGTCTCGCGTCTGGGAGCACGACTGCGCCAGCGGGGTGCCGCGCTCGTGGTCCTCGGCGAGTGGCCCCAGGCCGAGGCGCGGCTCAGCATCCGCAGCAGCCGCTGGGAGGGGCTCGGCGACGGCCACGGCTACCTGCGCTCCCGGGAGGCGATGGTCGATGTGGTCGGCCGGGCCGGCACCCGGGTGCGCACGGTGCGGATGAGCATGCCCGGCGTCGAGAGCGCCTTCGGCTCCCGGGTCGAGCACGACCGCCTGCACGAGCGGGTGGTCTGAGATGGCGAGCGCACCCGAGCTGCGGCGGACGATCCTCGTCTGGTGCCCCGACTGGCCCCTCCTCGCGGCCGCCGCCGACGCCGGCCTCGGCGACGAGCACCCCCTGGCCCTCACGGAGAAGAGCCTGGTCTTCGCCTCCTCCCCCGCTGCCCGGGCGGAGGGGGTCCGGCGGGGCATGCGCGTGCGCGAGGCGCAGTCCCGTTGCACCGGTCTCGCCGTCCTCCCGTACGACCCGGTGCTCGACCACCGGGCGTTCGAGCCGCTCATCCAGGCGCTCGAGGAGATCACCCCGGGCGTCCAGCTGATCCGGCCCGGTCTGTGCGCGATCCGCGCCCGCGGTCCGCGCCGCTACTACGGGAGCGAGCAGAGCGCGGCCGAGGCGATCCTGCAGCGGCTGGCCGAGCTGGGTCTCCCCGACGCCCGCATCGGGATCGCCGACGGGCTCTTCGCCTCCGAGCTCGCCGCGAAGCACTCCGGCCGCCCTGTCGCCGTCGTGCCCCCAGGAGCAGCGGCAGGCTTCCTCGCTCCTCTCCCGCTCGACGCCCTCGAGACCGAGTCCGTCGCAGCCCCTGCCCGTGCTCCCCGCCGGGGGGACGACCTGGTGGCGCTCCTGCGCAGACTCGGCGTCCGCACCCTCGGCGCCTTCGCCGCCCTCCCTCGCGAGGACGTCGCCGCCCGGTTCGGACCGGAGGGCGCCCACGCGCACCTCCTCGCCGCCGGTGCGGAGTCGGAGACGGTGGTGCCCCGGCTCCCGCCGGAGCGCCTCGACCGGGCGATGGAGTTCGAGCCCCCTCTGGACCGCATCGACCAGGCCGCCTTCGCCTTCCGCGTCCCCGCGGAGGAGTTCGTCGCCGGGCTCACCCGCGCACAGCTGGTCGCGACCGCCATCCGCATCGAGGTCGTCAGCGAGCGCGGTGAGGTCTCCTCCCGGAGCTGGCTGCACCCGAGATGGTTCACCCCGGGCGACGTGCTCGACCGGGTCCGCTGGCAGCTGCAGGGCAGCGGGGAGATCGACACCGGTCTCGGAGCGCCGATCTCGCGGCTGTGCGTCGAGCCCGAGGCGGTCGACGCGATCGGCAACCACGAGCAGGGTCTCTGGGGCACCGCTCCGGAGGAGCGCGTCCACCACGGGCTGAGCCGTGTGCAGAGCATGCTCGGGCACGAGGCCGTGATGACCGCGTCGATCGGAGGGGGTCGATCCCTCCGCGACCGCCAGCACCTGATCCCCTGGGGCGACCGGGAGCCGGGCGACGCACGGCCGAGGACCCTGCCCTGGCCCGGCTCCCTGCCGCCGCCCCTCCCGCCGACGGTCTTCGCGGAGCCCGCGGCCGTGCTGGTCCGCGGACCGAGGGGCGAACCCGTCGCCGTCGACGAGCGCGGCGCCCTCAGCTCCGTGCCCGCCTACTTCACCCCCGGGACCTCTCAGGCACGCTTGGAGCCCCTCGCCGGATGGGCGGGTCCCTGGCCGATCGACGAGCGCTGGTGGGATCCGAGCACCGCCGTCCGCTACGACCGCTTCCAGGTGGTCGACGCCGCCGGTGTCGCCTGGCTGCTGCTCTGCCTCGACGGGGTCTGGGCAGCAGAGGCCCGCTACGACTGAACCGGAGCATCCCTCCACCACCGCGAACGAGCACCGAAGGAGCCCCGATGGGCTGGAACAACCCGCCGATCCCCTGGTCGGAGTTCGAGCGCCGCCTCTCCAGCGGCAAGCGCGCCGACGGCACGGTCGTCCGGGGCGACGGCGGCGACAGTCCGGCCTGGTCGCACAAGCGCCCCGCCTACGTGGCAGGGGACGACGTCCGGCCGCCGGCTCATCCGGTGCCCTACGCCGAGCTGCACGCCCACTCCCACTTCAGCTTCCTCGACGGGGCGAGCAAGCCGGAGCAGCTGGTCGAGGAGGCGGTCCGGCTCGGCATCGACACTCTCGCGCTCACCGACCACGACGGCCTCTACGGCATCGTGAGGATGGCCGAGGCCGCGCAGGGGCACGCCGTCCGCACGGCCTTCGGAGCCGAGCTCTCGATCGGGCTCACCTCGCCTCAGAACGGGGTCGCCGATCCGGAGGGGACCCACCTGCTCGTCCTCGCGCGCCGCGAGGAGGGCTACCACCGCCTCGCCCGTGCGATCACCACCGCCCAGCTCGCCGGAGCCGAGAAGGGCAAGCCGAGCTACGACCTCGAGGAGCTCGCGCGCGCCGCCGACGGCCACTGGATCGTGCTGACGGGCTGCCGCAAGGGAGCGGTCCGTCAAGCGCTCGCCGCCGCAGGAGTGGCCGCGGCCGAGCAGGAGGTCTGCGAGCTCGTCCGGCTCTTCGGTCCCGCCAACGTCCTCGTGGAGCTGTACGACCACGGGGATCCCCTCGCCTCGCGCGCCAACGACCAGCTGGCGGCGATCGCCGAGAAGCTCCGGCTGCGGACGGTCGCCACCGGGAACGTGCACTACGCCCGGCCGGAGGAGCGCCCCCTCCAGACGGCCCTCGCCGCGGTCAGAGCACGCCGGAGCCTCGACGAGATGGACGGCTGGCTCCCCGCAGCGGGCGGCGCCCACCTGCGCTCCGGCGCCGAGATGACCGAGCGCTTCGGCCGCTACCCCGGCTCCGTGGAGAACACGGTGCGCGTCGCCGACGAGATCGCCTTCGAGCTCGGCCGAGTCCGGCCCCGGCTGCCGCGCCAGGAGGTCCCCGAGGGGCACACCTCGATGAGCTGGCTGCGCGAGCTCGTGCGCGAGGCCGTGCCGGCCAAGTACCCCCGCGCCGACGCCGACGTCCTCGCGCGCCTCGAGAAGGAGCTCGCGGTGATCGAGCAGAAGGACTTCCCGGGCTACTTCCTGATCGTCCACGACATCGTCCACTACGCCAAGCGGAACGGCATCCTCTGCCAGGGACGCGGCTCAGCCGCCAACTCGGCGGTCTGCTACGTCCTGGGCATCACGGCGGTCGACTCGATCTTCTACGACCTGCCGTTCGAGCGGTTCCTCTCCAGCATCCGCGACGAGGAGCCCGACATCGACGTCGACTTCGACTCGGAGCGGCGCGAGGAGGTGATCCAGTACGTCTACCGGAAGTACGGACGTCTGAACGCGGCCCAGGTCGCCAACGTCATCACCTACCGGCCCAAGTTCGCCGTGCGCGACATGGCCAAGGCCCTCGGATACAGCGCTGGGCAGCAGGACGGCTGGTCGAAGCAGGTCGAGCGGTGGGGGTCCGTCACCGAGAGCACCGACCACGACATCCCCGAGGACGTGGTCGCCCTGACCACCCGGGTGCTGGGCACGCCCCGGCACCTGGGCATCCACTCCGGCGGCATGGTGCTGACCGACCGGCCCGTGGGCGAGGTCTGCCCGATCGAGCCCGCCCGGATGGAGGACCGCACCGTCCTGCAGTGGGACAAGGACGACTGCGCCTGGATGGGCCTGGTCAAGTTCGACCTCCTCGGGCTCGGGATGCTCGCCGCCCTGCAGTACACGTTCGACCTCGTCGCCGAGCACGTCGGCGAGAAGTGGGACCTCTCCACCCTCCCCCGGGAGGAGAAGGGCGTCTACGACCAGCTCTGCCGCGCCGATTCGATCGGGGTGTTCCAGGTCGAGAGCCGGGCGCAGATGGGCACCCTCCCCCGGCTGCAGCCGCGCCGCTTCTACGATCTGGTGATCGAGGTCGCGCTCATCCGCCCCGGCCCCATCCAGGGCGGTGCGGTCCACCCCTACATCCGCCGCAAGCTCGGCGAGGAGCCGGTGACGTACCAGCACCCCCTCCTCGTGACGCCGCTCAAGCGCACCCTCGGCGTGCCGCTCTTCCAGGAGCAGCTCATGCAGGTGGCCGTGGCCGTCGGCGACTGCAACGCGGAGGACGCCGACCTGCTGCGCCGGGCGATGGGGTCCAAGCGCGGGACCGAGAAGATCGAGACCCTCCGCGAGCGGCTCTACCAGGGGATGGCCCGCAACGGCATCACGGGCGAGGTCGCGGACGACATATACCTCCGGATCCAGGCCTTCGCGAACTTCGGCTTCGCCGAGAGCCATGCGATCAGCTTCGCCCTGCTGGTCTACGCGAGCGCCTGGCTCCGCCTGCACTACCCCGCTGCGTTCACCGCCGCGCTGCTGCGGGCGCAGCCCATGGGCTTCTACGCCCCGCACACCCTGGTCGCAGATGCCCGGCGTCACGGAGTGGAGGTCGTCTCGCCCGACGTCAACCGCTCCCTGGCGCCTCCCGGGCTCGAGGCGAAAGAGGACGCCCCCGCACGCCGGAGGGGCGGCGCCGCCTACGGGAGCGACGACTGCCTCCGCGCCGATCAGCCGCCCACGGGACTGTTCGACCGCACCGAGCACTTCCACACGGACGACCACAGGCGCGACAGCGGCTTCGTGATCCGGCTCGGGCTGGCAGGGGTGAAGGGCATCGGCACCGCGCTCGCCGAGCACATCGTCGCCGAGCGCGAACGCGGCGGACCCTACGCGAGCATGGCCGACCTCTCGCGTCGGGTCGGCACGACCGCGGCTCAGCTGGAGGCCCTCGGCGCCGCGGGCGCCTTCGACTCGCTCGGTCTGCAGCGTCGGCAGGCGCTCTGGGAGGCCGGCACCGCCGCAGGCGACCGCGAGGAGTTCCTCGCCGGCTCCACGGTCGTCGTGCAGCCCCCGCTCCTGCCGATGCTCTCCCCTCAGGAGCGCGTGGTCTTCGACTTCTGGGCCACCGGCATCTCGCCCGACGACCATCCGCTGCGCCACCTCCGCGAGGGACTCGCTCGCCGCGGCGCCCGCTCCTCGGCCGATCTCCCCGCCATCCCCTCGGGGACCCGGATCGAGGTCGGCGGGGTCGTGATCCACCGCCAACGTCCCTCCACAGCCGGTGGAGTGACCTTCCTCAACCTCGAGGACGAGCACGGGATCCTCAACGTGATCTGCTCCGTCGGAGTATGGAACCGCTACCGCCGCGTGGCCCGCGAGGCACCCGCCCTGCTGGTCAGGGGGATCCTCGAGCGCTCCGACGAGGGGGTGACGAACCTCCTCGCCGACAGGTTCGAGACCCTCACGGTCGGCGCTCGCACCACCTCCCGCAACTTCCGATGACCCCTCAGCGGCACTGCCCGCTCGCCCCACGAGAAAGCGACACCATGACCACTCTCGACCACGCCGCTCCCGTTCCGCACCTCGATGCGCCGCTCCTGAACGACCGGGAGCTGCGCGAGCGCGTCTCCTCGCTGATCGGACCGGCCTACCGCCGGGCGCTGTGGCCGATCTTCCTCGACCGCGACGGCGTGCAGCTGCCGATCCTCTACCCGGTGGACGGACTCCCCGTGCACCCCGACGAGGAGAAGACCGAGCGGATCGTCGCCACCCTCGCCAAGGCCGTGGCGCACCAGGACGTGGGCTCGCTCGCCTTCGCCCTGGAACGTCCCGGGCGCGCCTTCCTCGGCGAGACCGATCGGGTCCTCGCCCGTCACCTGGCGGCGGCGTGCCACAAGCGGGCCATCCCCCTCCGCGCGCTCCTGCTCGTCCACGACGAGGGAGTGCGGGTCGTGACCGCGACGGAGTACGCCGCGGTCACGCTCTGAGCGCTCGGGCCCCAGGCGGCCGTTCAGGACAGCGGCGGCCGGCCACCTGAACAGCCTGCCGCCACGGAGCTCAGGCGCTCAGGCGCTCAGCGTCACCAGCAGCGAGGAACCGCCGAGATCCACCTCAGTGTCCCCGGGCTGCACCGCGTACTCCCCGACGCCGAGCAGCGTCTCCGCCACCTCCGGCAGGGCGATGCGGGCGGCGGACTCGCCGACGTTGATCGCCACGGTCACCCGACCGCGGCCGAGAGTCAGCCAGCGGGCCTCCTCGTCGAACTCCACGCGGAGCGACCCGAAGCGCGGGTCCGTCAGCTCGGGGTAGCGGCGGCGGATCACCGCCAGCTCGCGGTACACCTCGAGGGTGCGGGCGTGACGCCCCTCCCCGACCTCGGACCAGTCGAGCCGCGAGCGCAGGAACGTCTCCGGGTCCTGCGGGTCGGGCACGACCTCCGGGTCCCAACCCATCTTCGCGAACTCCTCGATGCGGCCCTTCGCCGTCGCCTCGCCCAGATCCTTCTCCGGGTGCGAGGTGAAGAACTGCCACGGGGTCGACGCCGCCCACTCCTCCCCCATGAACAGCATGGGAGTGAAAGGGCCCAGCAGCGTCAGTGCCGCGGCGATCGCGAGGCGCCCCTCGTCGAGGGTCGCCGTCAGACGGTCGCCGACCGCCCGGTTGCCGATCTGGTCGTGGTTCTGGCTGCAGACCACCAGGCGCCAGGTCGGCATGTGCTCGGTGTCCACCGGACGGCCGTGGTGGCGGCCGCGGAACGTCGAGAGGGTGCCGTCGTGGAAGAAGCCTCGCGTCAGCACCTTCGCGAGGGCGCCGAGCGGCGCGAAGTCCTCGTAGTAGCCCGTGGTCTCCCCGGTCAGCGCGACGTGGACCGCGTGGTGGAAGTCGTCGCTCCACTGCGCGTCGAGCCCGTAGCCGTGCGCCTCCCGCGGAGTGATCAGCGTCGGGTCGTTGAGGTCGGACTCGGCGATCAGCGTCAGAGGGCGCCCGACGTGGGCCGACAGCACGGCCACCTCGCTCGCCATCTCCTCGAGCACGTGCACGGCCCGCTCGTCCGAGAGGGCGTGCACCGCGTCCAGGCGCAGGGCGTCGACGTGGTAGTCGCGCAGCCACATCAGAGCGTTGTCGATGATGTACCCGCGGACGGTGTCCGAACCCTCGCCGTCCAGGTTGATCGAGCTGCCCCAGGTGTTGGCCTTCTCGTTCTTGAGGTAGGGGCCGAACTCCGGCAGGTAGTTGCCGCTCGGGCCGAGGTGGTTGTAGACGACGTCCTGGACCACGCCGAGGCCGGCGCGGTGGGCGGCGTCCACGAAGCGCTGGTACGCCTCGGGTCCGCCGTACGGCTCGTGCACGGCGTACCAGAGGACGCCGTCGTAGCCCCAGTTGTGCGTTCCGTTCACCGCGTTGACCGGCAGCAGCTCGATGAAGTCCACGCCGATCGAGCGCAGGTGCTCGAAGCGCTCCGCCGCCGCGTCCAGGGTGCCCTCGGGTGTGAACGTGCCGAGGTGCAGCTCGTAGATGACGGCGCCGGCGAGCTCGCGCCCGGTCCAGGCGGAGTCGCCCCACTCGTGCGCCGAGGGGTCGAACGTGCGCGAGAGCTCGTGCACGCCCTTCGGCTGGCGGCGCGAGCGGGGATCCGGCAGCGGACCACTGCCGTCCACCCGGTACCCGTAGTCGACCTCGCCGGTGGCCGGGGCCGACGCGGGCGCCCGCCACCATCCGTCGTCTCCGTGGCGGGTCATCGTCAGCGACGAGTCGTCGCCGAGAAGGAGCTCGACCGTCGAGGCCTCGGGGGCCCAGACGTCGAACCGCGCGGGCCCGGTCGTCGGGAGTGCGTAGCGGTAGGGAGTCGTGCTGATCACTGCTGTCTCCAGGAGGGGTCGTATCGGTCTGCGGTGCGGTGGCGGAACCGGTCAGGAGACCGGGGCGAGCAGTGCCACGGGGTAGTCGGCGAGGATCTCGGCGACCGGAGTCACTCCTCCCGCGAAGGTGCGGCCGGTGAGGACGTCCTCCATCGGGTGCCCGGGCAGGACCACGACCGTGCCGTTCCACCCGCCCGAAGCGGCGAGGCCCTCGGGGAGCCGGGTCGCGACGGTCAGCGCGCCGCCGCGGTCGAAGGCGATCGCGTGCTCGGCGGCGGGCCCGATCGCGGGGACGGCGGCGTAGCGGGTGAACAGCTCGGGGCGGTCGCGGCGGAGCCGGAGGGCGCGCGAGGTGACGAGGAGCTTCGCGGCTCCCTCGGCGTCGATCGCGGGCTTCCAGCCGCCGTCGATCCGCTCCAGCAGCGCTCGACGCTGCCCGAAGTCGACCTCGCGGCGGTTGTCCGGGTCGACGAGGGAGGTCTCCCAGAGCTCGCTGCCCTGGTAGACGTCCGGGATGCCCGGGGCGGTGATCTGCACGAGCTTCGCGGCGAGGCCGTTCGACCAGCCGGCGGCCGACACCCGCTCGACGGTCTGCTCGACCAGCCGGCGGACGGCGGGCTCGTCGAACGCCGCGTCGATCGCCGCGTGCATCCGCTTCTCGAACTGCTCGTCAGGAGCGGTCCAGTGCGTCGAGTCGTCGGCCTCGCGCGACGCCTTCTCGGCGTAGGCGTGCAGGCGCTCGCGGCTCGCGGGCCAGGTCCCCACGACGGCCTCCCAGAGCAGGTGCTCGATCGGGCCGTCGCCGAAGCCGACGAGGGCGTGGAGCTCGCGGAGCGTCGCCGCCCACGCCTCCGGGTCCTCGGCCAGTGCGGTGATCCGGGCACGGGTGTCCTCGCCGCGCTTCGTGTCGTGGGTCGAGAGCGTGGTGAGCGAGGCGGGGAACGAGGCCTGGCGCACGGCCTGGCGGCGGTGGAACTCGACCAGGTCGATCGCGAACTCGTCCGGGTCCGCTCCGACCTCGTTCAGCGAGGTGAGGCGGCTGAAGCGGTAGAACGCCGTGTCCTCGACGCCCTTCGCCATCACCATGCCGGAGGTCTGCTGGAAGCGCACGGACACCGGAGTGCCGGTCTCGCCGAGCGCCGCGGCGACCTCGTCGATGGTCGCGCGGATCTCGGGGCGGCGGCGCACGGCGTCGACCCGGGCGTGCTCGAGGTGCTCCGCTCCGTAGGGGAGGTAGCTGCGGTAGACCGGGTAGGTCGCCAGGAGCTCCGCCAGCGCGTCGTCCGCTCCCTCGATGCCGGGGATCAGGCGGGCCAGCCGCAGGACCTCGGAGCGGAGGATCCCGTCGGCGATGCCGCGCTTGGTGTCGTGGATGAGGTCGGCCCACTGCAGCGGGGCGCCCTTCCCCGTGAGCTCGGCGTCGAGGCCCTCCAGCACGGGGCGGGCGTCGGGGTCGACCAGGATGCGGTCGACGTCGGCCAGTGCGTCGTAGCCCGTGGTGCCGACGGTCGCCCAGTGCGGCGGCAGCTCCTCGTCGCCCTCGAGGATCTTCTCGACCCAGACCGGGGCGCCGCCGATCGCGCGGGCCAGGTCGTCGAGGTATCCGCCCGGGTCGGCCAGGCCGTCCGGGTGGTCGACGCGCAGGCCGTCAGCGAGCCCCTCGGTGAACCAGCGGACGATCTCGGCGTGTGAGGCGTCGAACACCTCGGGCCGCTCGACCGTGATGGCGGCGAGGGTGTTCACCGCGAAGAAGCGGCGGTAGTTCAGCTCGGCGTCGGCGCGGCGCCAGTTCACGAGCTCGTAGCTCTGGCGCGCGTGCACCGTACGGCCGGAGTCGCCGGGCTCGGCGGTGCCGGGCGCGATCGGCAGGCGGTTCTCGTAGTAGTGCAGCTCGTCGCCGACGACCTCGAGCGCGTCGAGCTCGCTGTCGCTGTCGCCCTCGCTCGCACCGTCGCCGAGGATCGGCACGCGCAGCTTCCCGCCCCCCGCCTCCCAGTCGATGTCGAAGGCGGTGGCGTAGCGGGAGGACTTCCCGTTCCTCAGCAGGTCCCACCACCAGGAGTTCTCGCTCGGGGTCGCGACGCCCATGTGGTTGGGGACGATGTCGATGAGGACGCCGAGGCCCTCCGCCCGCGCCGCGGCCGAGGCGTTCGCCAGGCCGGCCGCGCCACCGCGATCGGGATCGACCTCGGTGTGGTCCACCACGTCGTAGCCGTGGTCCGAGCCGGGCTCGGCCTTCAGCAGCGGCGAGAAGTACAGCCAGTCCGCTCCGAGCGCGCGCACGTAGTCGGCGACGCGGGCGGCGTCGTCGAGGTCGAACGCCGACCGGATCTGGAGGCGGTAGGTGGAGGCGGGCAGACGCACGTCAGGCTCCTGTCGAGGGTGCGGTCGCGGAGTCGGTCGACTCGGCGTGGGGGCTGGTGGGTCCCGTCGAGGAGACGATCGGGATGGCCGAGGTGGCGGCCAGGGACGCGAGCGAGGCGGCGACCGAGTGGTCGACCTCGGGCTCGGGCGTGCTGTGCTCCTGGAGGATGACGAGCGACTTCGCCTGGACGGTGAGCATCGCCCCCGCCGGACGCGGGATCGAGTCCGCCTCGGCGCCGGCGGTGTCGACGAGGACGCTCCACTCGAGCGCGTACTCGTCGCTCGGGATCGCGAACTCGACGTCGACGTCGTCGGCGTTGAAGTACAGGAGGAAGCTGTCGTCGGTGACGGGGCGCCCGCGCTGGTCGCGCTCGCGGATCCCGTTGCCGTTGAGGTAGATGCCCACCGATCGGCCGAGACCGGAGTCCCAGTCGGACGGGGACATCTCGGTGCCGGCGGCGGTGAACCAGACGATGTCGGGCAGGGGCTCGCCGTCGCCGCGCAGGACGGGGCGGCCGTCGAAGAAGCGCATGCGTCGGAAGGTCGGGTGCTCGGCGCGCAGGCGGATGAGCGCCGCGGTGAACTCGAGCAGCGGCCGGTCGGCGTGCGCCCAGTCGATCCAGGTCAGCTCGCTGTCCTGGGCGTAGGTGTTGTTGTTGCCGTTCTGGGTCCGGCCCAGCTCGTCGCCGTGGAGGATCATCGGGACGCCCTGGGAGATCAGCATCGTCGCGAGGAAGTTCCGCTGCTGGCGCGCCCGGAGCGCGAGCACCCGCGGGTCGTCCGTGGGCCCCTCCACGCCGTGGTTCCAGGAGCGGTTGTGCGACTCGCCGTCGTTGCCGTCCTCGCCGTTGGCGTCGTTGTGCTTCTCGTTGTACGAGACCAGGTCCCGGAGGGTGAAGCCGTCGTGCGCCGTGACGAAGTTGATCGAGGCGACCGGGTAGCGGCCCGAGTGCGCGTAGAGGTCGGCCGAGCCGGTGAGGCGCGAGGCGAACTCCCCCAGCGTCGACGGTTCGCCGCGCCAGAAGTCGCGGACCGTGTCGCGGTACTTGCCGTTCCACTCCGTCCACTGGGGCGGGAAGTTTCCCACCTGGTAGCCGCCGGGCCCGACGTCCCACGGCTCGGCGATCAGCTTCACCTGCGAGACCACCGGGTCCTGCTGGACGAGCTCGAAGAAGGTGGAGAGCCGGTCGACGTCGTAGAACTCGCGTGCCAGCGCCGAGGCGAGGTCGAAGCGGAAGCCGTCGACGCGCATCTCCGTCACCCAGTAGCGCAGCGAGTCCATGATCAGCTGGAGCGAGTGCGGGTGTCGCACGTTCAGGGTGTTCCCGGTGCCGGTGTAGTCCATGTAGTAGCGCTTGTCGTCGTCGACGAGGCGGTAGTACGCCTCGTTGTCGATGCCGCGGAACGACAGGGTGGGGCCGAGGTGGTTGCCCTCCGCCGTGTGGTTGTAGACCACGTCGAGGATGACCTCGATGCCGGCCGCGTGGAGCGCCTTCACCATGCTCTTGAACTCCTGGACCTGCTGGCCCTGGTCGCCCGTGGAGGAGTAGGTGTTCTGCGGTGCGAAGAAGCCGATCGTGTTGTAGCCCCAGTAGTTCGAGAGGCCCTTGTCCATCAGCGTGGAGTCGTTCACGAACTGGTGCACGGGCATGAGCTCGATCGCCGAGACGCCCAGGTGCTTGAGGTGGTCGATCACCGCGGGGTGGGCGACTCCGGCGTAGGTGCCGCGGAGCTCCTCCGGCACGTCGGGGTGCGTCTTGGTGAGCCCCTTCACGTGCGCCTCGTAGATCACGGTGCTGTCGTAGGAGGTGCGCGGGCGGCGGTCACCGGCCCAGTCGAAGAAGGGGTTGATGACGACGCCCATCATCATGTGCGGCGCCGAGTCCTCGTCGTTCGTCGAGTCCGGGTCGCCGAAGGTGTACGAGAAGAGGGACTGGTCCCAGTCGATCTCCCCCGAGATCGCCTTCGCGTAGGGGTCCAGCAGCAGCTTGTTCGGGTTGCAGCGGTGGCCGGCATCGGGGTCGTACGGTCCGTGGATGCGGAAGCCGTAGCGCTGGCCCGGCTGGACCTGCGGGAGGTAGCAGTGCCAGACGTAGGCGTCCGACTCCTGGATCTCGACGCGCGTCTCGGTGCCGTCCTCCTCGAAGAGGCACAGCTCGACGCGCTCGGCGATCTCGCTGAACAGGGCGAAGTTCGTGCCGCTTCCGTCGAACGTCGCGCCCAACGGGTAGGCGGTTCCGGGCCAGGTCTCCACGAGACTCCTCAGGGGATTGTTCTCGGGCAGTCCGGGAGACGCCGATGTGCGGTCTGCGGATGCCCGACGTCGGGGGTGATGGTCCGTCACTTCCGCGACGGACCGACTGCTCAGCTTAGCGAGCGTGTCTCGAGCATTCCCCTGACGGTCAGCGCTCATCGCGCGGTCCTCCTCCGGTGGTCACGACCGGCGGCCGGAACCGCCGTCCGGTTCGTCCTGCGGGCGCGTGAGCGGGCAGGTCGTTCCGGTGGGTCACGCTCGAACAGTACGGTCGCGCCCGGTCCGCCGGGGAGGGCTGGCGCCGCGCCGGGTGCATCGGCTAGAACGCGCCGGAGGGACTGTCCGGCGCACGCGGAGGGGCCGGCCGGGCTGGGCGGGAGCAGCGATCGGCTCCGTCGTCGAGAGCGCGGCGCCACGTACCGGGGCGCCTCACCGCGATCAGTGCGAGCCGAGCCTGCGCCGCAGGAGGTCGATCCGCGCCTGCAGCTGGGTCACGCTCGCCTGCGCCACCGCGGGTCCGCCGCAGAGCCGGCGCAGCTCGGTGTGCACCTGGCCGTGCGACTCGCCCGTCCCCCGTGCCCACAGGCCGACCAGGGAGTTGAGCAGGCTGCGCTGCTCCTTGAGCGTGCGGTAGAGCGGCGCCGGGATCTCGCTCGCCGGCTCGGCCGGGGCCGCCGCGCCCGCGCGGCTGCCGGCGCGCTTGGCCTGCCGCTGCTGCCGGTGCTGGAGCAGCTCCCGCACCTGGTCGGGCTCGAGGAGCCCCGGCAGGCCGATGAAGTCGAGCTCCTCCTCGCTCTCGACCTCGACCTCCATCCCGAACTCGGCGCCCTCGTAGACGACGCGGTCGAAGGTGGCGGCCGAGCCGATCGACTCGAAGCGGCCCTCCTCCAGGAGATCGGAGGACGCCTTGTCGCTGCGCTCGGCGTCGGCCATCAGGTCGGCCTCGGGGTACTCCTCGTCGTCGGAGGTCCTGCGGTCGAGGGCGTGATCGCGCTGCAGCTCCATCGAGCCCGCCAGCGCGAGCAGGCCGGGCACGTTCGGGAGGAACACCGAGGCGGTCTCGCCGCGGCGCCGCGCGCGCACGAAGCGGCCGATCGCCTGGGCGAAGAACAGAGGAGTCGACGCCGATGTCGCGTAGACGCCGACGGCGAGCCTCGGCACGTCGACGCCCTCGGAGACCATGCGGACCGCGACCATCCAGCGACTGGTGTCCTTCGCGAACTCCTCGATCCGGTCGCTCGCCTCCTTCTCGTCGGAGAGCACGACGGTGACGGTCTCGCCGCTGATCTCGCGGAGCATCGCGGCGTAGGCGCGCGCGGTGTAGTGGTCGGTCGCGATGACCAGGCCGCCGGCGTCGGGCACGGCGCGCCGCACCTCGGTGAGGCGGGTGTTGGCGGCGCGGAGGACCGAGGGGATCCAGTCGCCCTTCGGGTCCAGCGCGGTCCGCCAGGCCTGCGAGGTGATGTCCTTGGTGTTGCCCTCGCCGAGCCGCGCCTCCATCTCGTCGCCGGCCTTCGACTTCCAGCGCATCTGCCCGGCGTAGACCATGAACAGCACCGGCCGGACGACGCCGTCCGCGAGCGCGCGGCCGTAGCCGTAGGCGTAGTCGGTGAGCGAGGTGCGGATGCCCTCCTCGTCCGGCAGGTAGCTGACGAACGGGATCGCCGCCGTGTCCGAGCGGAACGGCGTCCCGGTCAGCGAGAGCCGGCGGACCGCGGGCTCGAAGGCCTCGCGCACCGCGTCGCCCCAGCTGAGGGCGTCGCCGGCGTGGTGCACCTCGTCGAGGATGACGAGGGTGCGGCCGGACAGGGTGAGCTCGCGGTGGAGCTCGGCGCGGACGGCGACCTGCGCGTAGGTGACGGCGACGCCGTGGTAGTGGCGGGCGTGGCGGCCCATGCGGTTGGTGAAGGTCGGGTCCAGACGGATGCCGACGCGGTGCGCGGCCTCGGCCCACTGGCGCTTGAGGTGCTCCGTCGGAGCGACCACGGTGATCCGGTCGACCGTGCGGTTGTGCAGCAGCTCGGCGGCCAGCCGCAGCGCGAAGGTGGTCTTGCCCGCGCCCGGGGTCGCGGCGGCCAGGAAGTCGCGCGGCTCGTGCTGGAAGTAGGCCTCGAGCGCCTCCGCCTGCCAGGCGCGGAGCTTGTTCGCGGTACCCCACGGTGCCCTGCCCGGGAACGACGGGGACAGGTGCTCAGCGGCGGAGGTGCCGACCTGATGACCGAAGCTCGAGGGACTGTTCACGTGGACCGAATCTAGCCGACGCCTCCGACAGCGGCTCGGTCTCCGCGGCCCGCCGGGAGGCGCACGGCGTGTCGCGCCGTGCCACCGGCGGCCGGGTGCGGAGCATGATGGAGGGATGGTCGAGCAGCGTCATCCGTGGTCCCGCTACGTCGCCCTGGGCGACTCCTTCACCGAGGGGATCGGCGATCCCGAGCCCGGCAGCCCCGGCGGGCACCGCGGCTGGGCGGACCGCGTGGCGGAGGTCCTGGGCAGCCAGAACGAGGACTTCGCCTACGCCAACCTGGCGGTGCGCGGCCGCCTCCTGCAGCAGATCGTCGACGAGCAGGTCGAGCCCGCCCTGGAGCTGCGCCCCGACCTCATCACCATCTCCGCGGGCGGGAACGACGTCATCCGCCCGGGGACCGACCCCGACGACATCGCGTCCCGCTTCGAGTCGGGCCTCGCCCGGCTCCGCTCCGACGGGGCGACCGTCGTCCTCTTCACCGGAGTGGACGTGGGCTTCTCCCCCGTGTTCGGGCGGATCCGCGGGAAGGTCGCGATCTACAACGAGAACCTGCGGGCGCTGGCCAAGCGGTACGACTGCATCGTCGCCGACCAGTGGTCCCTCCAGGAGATCCAGGACGTGCGGATGTGGGCGCCGGACCGCCTGCACCTCAACCCGCACGGCCACCACGAGGTCGCGCGCATGGTCCTCGAGTCGCTGAACGTCGAGAACGACCTGCGCCCCCTCGCCCCGGAGCCGCTGCACGCCCGCACGTGGCGTGCCGCCCGCACGGAGGACATCCAGTGGGCGCGGGAGTACCTCGTGCCCTGGGTGCTGCGCCGAGTCCGCCACCAGTCCTCCGGCGACTTCATCACCGCCAAACGGCCCTCCGCCGAGCGCTGGAGCATCGATCCCGCGGCCTCGGAGCCGGGCTCGGTCGTGCCGGGCAACGCGACGCCGGAGGAGGTCGCCGAGGACATCGCGACCGCCGGCGTGCGGATCGTCGGCGACCGGGCCGCGGATCCCCTGGCCTGATCCGCTCCCGGGAGGCGGCGGCTCGCCCCGCGCTCAGCCGAACAGCTCGGCCGGGTGGCCGAGGCGCCAGGCGAAGCCCGGGTCCTCGATCGACCCGTCGGCGACGAGGGGAAGCTCGTACGGGGTGCCGTTGACGTCGACGGTCGCGGTCCCCACGCGCTCGCCGTCGGCGACGGTCTCGAGCGGATCGAGGGCGACCGTGGTCGACGTCGAGACCGCACCCCACACCAGCACGGACCGCGCCTCCGCGGTCTCGGCCGTCGCCGTCTCCCCCCAGGCGCTCGTGAGGGTGCCGTACTCCTGCCCCTCGACGGTCAGCGGGACGGTCCGGAAGCCCGCCTCGACGGTCGGGACGAGGGTCAGCACGTCCGCGGCGAGCTGCGGGTGCGTGCGCGCGCCCACCACCACGCCGACCAGGGTGACCGGCCGGCCCTCGACGGTCGCGTCGAGCGAGAACAGCAGGCACGAGCCCGCCTCGTCGGTCGTCCCCGTCTTGATCCCGTCCACTCCCGAGCGGCCGAGGAGCGAGTTGGTGTTGTCGACCTCGCCGACCCCCGGGATGACCGCGGTCGGCATCGCGACGATCGGAGCGAGCACCGGGTCCGCGATCAGCAGCTCGCCCAGGCGCACCATCTCGGCCGTCGTGCTGACCGTCGCCGGCGAGAGCCCGCTGGTGTCGGCGAGGGAGGTCCGCTCGAGCCCCTGCCCGTCGAGCCAGCCGCGCGCCGCGGCGAGGAAGGCGTCCTCCGAGCCGTACGCCCAGATCGCGAGCGACTTCGCGTAGTTGTTCGCGGACGGGAGCATCATGGCGGTCAGCGCCTCCCGCTCGGTCAGCTGCAGACCCGCGGTGACCGGAGCGTTCGAGCCGTTCTCGGCCAGGGTGTCGTTGTAGTACTGCACGTCCGCGCTCGTGAAGGTGATGGTCTCCCCGTCCGTCCCCGCCGCGATCGGCTTCGCCGCGAGGACGACGAGAGCGGTGACGACCTTGGCGATGCTCCCCGTCGGCACGGTTCCGGTGGAGCCGTAGCGGGCGAGCAGCCCGTCCTCCTCCGTCCCGTCGATGCCCACGGCCGCCACGGCGCCGGAGCCGTAGGCCGGCCAGGCCGGAGCGGGCGCGTCGACGGTGCTCGAGACGGGGTCCACCGCGACGGCGCTCGCCGTCGGCAGCTCCGCGGTCGCCGCGTTGGTCGCGTAGGCACCGCCTCCACCGACCAGCACGGTCGCAGCGACGAGACCGGCGACGACCGCCCCGCGCCGTCGACGCGGTCGCGGCTCCGGCGCGGCGGGCTCCCCGAACAGGTCGAGGGCGTCGTCGGATCGGGTCGGGGAGGTCACCCCGTCATCGTACGGGCGGGCCTCTCACCCGTCCCGGACGCCGCCCCGTCGTCGGACGCGGCGGGTGACGCGCGGCACCGACCCCGATCCCGCGTCGCGAGCGTCAGCGGCGGGTCACCGCCGGGCCGCCGAGCGCCGGAGCCCGGCGGTCAGCGCCCGCGGGTCAGCGCCCACAGCGCGACGGCGCTCGCCGAGGCCACGTTGAGCGAGTCGACGCCGTGCAGCATCGGGATGGTGACGACGGTGTCCGAGGCGTCCAGCGCCGCGCGGCTGAGCCCGTCCCCCTCGGCGCCCAGGACGATCGCGACGCGCTCGGGGCGAGCCGCCGCGTACTCATCGAGCGGCACCGCGTCCGGAGCGAGCGCCAGCGCGGCGACCGAGAACCCGGCCTCCTCCAGAGCGCGGCGAGCCGGTGCCCACTCGGGGGTGCGCGTCCACGGCACCTGCAGGACCGTGCCCATGCTCACCCGGACGCTGCGCCGGTACAGGGGGTCCGCGCAGCGCGGCGTCACGAGGACCGCGTCCGCGCCCATCCCGGCCGCGGCGCGGAAGACGGCGCCGACGTTGGTGTGGTCGACCAGGTCCTCCAGGATCACGACGAGGCGCGCGCCCTCCAGCAGCTCGGCCATCGGCCGCAGCGGCGGACGGTGCATCGAGGCGAGCGCTCCGCGGTGGAGGTGGAACCCGGTCAGCTCCTCGATCAGCGGATCCGGCGCCACGAAGACCGGCACCTCGGGATGACGCTCGAGCACCCCGGCCGCGTCCGGCAGCCGCTTCTCCTGCACCAGGACCGAGCGGGGACGGTGCCCGGCGTCGAGCGCCCGCTCGATCACCTTGGCGGACTCGGCGATGTACAGACCGCCCTCCGGCTCCAGCACCCGCCGCAGCGCCACGTCGGTGAGGCGGTGGTAGTCGGCGAGGAGCGGGTGGTCGAGGTCGGTGATGTGCACGATCGGCATCCCGGCAATCTAGGGCACGGCGCGGACTAAACTCGTCGGGGGCCGCTCGAACGGCCCTCGAAGGAGGCGCGGATGGAGTCGAGTCCGACACCGGTCGCCGAGGGCCCCGAGGCGCTCGCGGTCGAGCAGGCCGTCGAACTCCTCAGCGGGCGCCGCATCGCCGCCGTCACCGGCGCGGGCATGAGCACCGACTCGGGCATCCCCGACTACCGCGGAGCCGGGGCACCGGTGCGCAGCCCGATGACCTACTCCCAGTTCGTCGCCGATCCCGACTACCGCCGCCGGTACTGGGCCGGCAGCCAGCTCGGCTGGCGCCGCTTCACCAGCACGCTCCCCAACGACGGCCACCGGGCCCTGGCCCGGCTCGAGGAGCGCGGCCTGCTCACGGGCGTCGTCACCCAGAACGTCGACGGCCTGCACGTCCGGGCCGGCTCGCGCCGTGTGGTGGATCTGCACGGCTCGGCGGACCGTGTGTGCTGCATGACCTGCGGCCAGTACTTCGCCCGCGACGCGGTGGCCGAGCGGATCGAGGCGCTCAACCCCTGGCTCGACGACCCCGACGTCTCCTCCCTCAACCCCGACGGCGACGCCGAGGTCCACGACGTCTCGGCGATGACCGTCCCCGAGTGCACGGTCTGCGGCGGGATCCTGAAGCCGGACATCGTCTTCTTCGGCGAGTTCATCCCGACCGAGCGGTTCGAGGAGGCGCGCGCCATCGTCGCGGGCGCCGACGCCCTGCTCGTGGCCGGCTCGTCGCTCGTGGTCAACTCCGGCATCCGCTTCCTCGAGATCGCCCGTCGCGCCCGGATGCCGATCGTGATCGTCAACCGCGGCACCACCAAGGGCGACTCGCGCGCGAGCATCAAGATCGACGGCGGCACCAGCGAGGTGCTCCGCGAGCTCGCCGAGCGCCTGCCCGCGCGCCGCACCGCCGCCCTCTGAGCTCCCGACTGCTCCGCACCCGACCTCCCGAGAGGCCCCTGTGACCCAGCTCACCCTCGTCCGTCACGGCCAGACCGACTGGAACGCCGCCCGGCGCATCCAGGGCAGGAGCGACATCCCGCTCAACGCGACCGGGCGCGCCCAGGCGCGGGCGGCGGCGCGGCTGCTCGCCGACCGGCGCTTCGACGCCGTGGTCGCCAGTCCGCTGCAGCGCGCCTTCGACACCGGAGCCATCATCGCGCGCGGTCTCGGCCTCGACGAGCCGCTGGCGGTGCCGGGCCTGGCCGAGCGCGCCTACGGCGAGGCGGAGGGGATGACCGGTCCCGAGCTCGCCGAGCGCTTCCCCGGAGGCATCGAGCGCGCGCCGATCCCCGGCTGCGAGACCCGCGCCGAGGTCGTCGAGCGGGCGACCGCCGCGCTGCTCGAGGTGGCCGATCGCTTCCCCGGCGCGTCCGTCGTCGTCGCCACGCACGGTGCGGTCATCGGCAGCCTGATCCGCGCGCTCAGCAGCGAGGACCTCCCTGTGCACGGCGTCTCGGTCGGCAACGGCTCCCGGCACGACTTCGCGATCGTCGACGGGGCACTGCGCATCGTCGGCGTCGACGACTCCGGCGACGTGGTCGTGGCGGACGTCGACCTCGACGACGTGCTCAGCCCGGCCCCGGGAGCCTGACGGCCCGCCTCCCGGAGGCGGTCCGATCGCCGGCCCCGCGTCAGCGCCGGCCGAGGTCGTGCAGGAGCCCGAAGAGCACCCGGGCGGAGTCGCGCCAGGAGAAGGCCGCGGCCCGCTCCCTCGCCCGGGCCGAGTGCGTCCGCCACACGGCGCCGTCCTCGAGCGATCGCACGCCGTCCGCGATACCCTTCGCGCTCGACGGGTCGACGTACACGGCGGCGTCCTGGGCGATCTCGCGGAAGATCGGGATGTCGCTCACCACGACCGGCGTCCCGAGCGCCATCGCCTCGACCAGCGGGATCCCGAAGCCCTCGTCCCTGCTCGCCGTCACGAGAGCGGTCGCCCGCGCGAGCACCGCGCGGTACTCCGCGTCCGGCGCCCCCTGGTGGAACACCAGCTTCGCGGTCGGCGCCAGGGCCCGGAGCGTCTCGACGGTCTCGTCGCTCGCCCGGCTCATCAGGTGCAGCTCGTAGTCGGGCAGAAGCCGCATCGCGCGCGCGAGCGTCTCGACGTTCTTGTAGGGCATGAACGAGCCCATGTAGACGAGCGAGCGCCCGGCCGACCGGTCGGGCAGCGATCCCGCCAGAGCGGCGCTCGCCTCGTCGGGCTCGGTCGCCGCGTTCGGGACGACGACCACCGGCCGGGTGGTGAGGCGGTGGGAGCGGATCAGGTCGCGGGTGGTCTCCGAGACGGTGACGACCGCGTCGGCGCGCTGAAGGAGCCTCCGCTGCGGCCACCAGGCGAGGTGGTAGAGCCGCCAGAGCGCGCGCACGGGAGCGGCCAGGTCGCGCGGCGGAGTGCGGTGGCGGTAGTAGATGAGGTCGTGCACGGTCAGGACGAGCCGGTAGCGGCGGCCGAGCGAGCCCATGGTCTGCATCGGCGAGAAGACCACGTCGGGCCGCAGCCGGTTCACCAGCAGCGCGACGAACGGCTCGAACGGGCTGGTCGGCCCGGTCACGCGCTCCCACGGGAGCGACGGGAGCATCGCGAGCTGGCGGCGGTCGCTGATCAGCATGGTCACGTCGTGCAGCTTCGCGAGCTCGCGGACGAGCTCCGCGGTGTAGCGGCTGATCCCGTCGTGCCGCTCGAGCCGGGTGTACCGGCAGTCGACGACGATCCTCATCGGTCGATCCCCTCCTCGAGGGCCGTCCGCAGCACGGCGGCGGCCTCGTCCGGCGTCTCGTAGTGGATCAGGTGGCCGACTCCGTCGATGACGTGCAGGCGGGCGTGCGGCAGCCTCTCGAGCAGGCGGTACTGCGCCGGGAGCGGAGTGATGTCGTCCTGCGCCGCGGCGATCAGCTGCGTCGGCACCCGGATCCGGGAGGCGTACTCGCCGACGTCGTGCGAGACGGAGGCGCGGAACGCCTCGAGGACCGTGTCGCGGGAGGCGAAGGCGCTGAAGTAGCGGTCGTGCTGGTCGTGCACGAAGCGTCGCAGCGCCGGCTCCTTCGTCTTCACCATCGCCAGGCTCATCACCCGCACGATCAGCGGGTCGCTGAGCAGGCGGCGTCCGAGGGGCCCCGGCAGGAGCGCGCCGAGCCGGTAGTAGAGGACGGCGAGCCTGGTCAGGACGCCGCGCGGACCCTGCAGGGCGGGCGCCCCGATCGGGTTGACCAGCACCAGGAGCGGAGCGGGCAGCCCGTCGGCGACGGCCGCGGCCGCGACGATCGAGCCGAAGGAGTGGCCGAGGACGGCCGCCTCACCGCGGAGCCCCAGCGTGTCGAGGAAGGAGCCGAGCCAGGAGGCGTAGCCGTCCACGTCGTGCGGCAGGCGCGTCATCGGGGTCGAGGCGCCGAAGCCGGGCAGGTCGGGAGCGACGACCCGCACGTCCGCTCCCCCGGCGAGCAGACGGGCGACGACGGGCTCGAGGCCGTGGTGCTCGCCGCGGAACCCGTGCACCAGCACGAGGACGGTCGAGGCGTCCGGAGCGCCGTAGGTCCAGTAGGCGGTGCGGGATCCGGCGACGTCCACCGCGGCCTCGCGGACGGGGACACGGCCGAGATCGGAGGCGTAGGGGGAGGGAGTGGTCATCGCGTTCCTTATCGTAGGGAAAGCCCGTCGAAGATCTGGCCGCAACGCCTTGCGTGGCCTCGATCCGAGCCGGGAGCATGATCACGCGCTCGCAACACGGCGCACCGCCCACCCGTCTCGCGAGACGGTCATCCGCTCAGGCAGCAGCAGAAGGAGCACCGTGAGCTTCACGTCGCCGATCCAACTCCCCGGACTCGCCCTCGACCCCCAGTGGTACCGCCGGGCGGTGTTCTACGAGGTGATGATCCGGTCGTACTACGACTCCAACGGCGACGGCGCCGGCGACATCAACGGGCTCGCCTCCAAGCTCGACTACCTGCAGTGGCTCGGCATCGACGCCCTCTGGCTCCCGCCGTTCTACATGTCGCCTCTGCGCGACGGCGGCTACGACGTCTCCGACTTCAAGGCGATCCTCCCCGAGTTCGGCACGATGGAGGACTTCCGCGACCTCGTCCGGAAGGCCCACGAGCGCAACATGCGCATCGTGATGGACTTCCCGCTCAACCACACCAGCGACCAGCACGAGTGGTTCCAGCAGTCCCGCTCCGACCCCGAGGGCCCCCACGGCGACTTCTACGTCTGGAACGACACCGACGACAAGTGGCCGGACATCCGCATCATCTTCGTCGACACCGAGGACTCGAACTGGGCCTTCGACGCCGAGCGCCGCCAGTTCTACTTCCACCGCTTCTTCTCGCACCAGCCGGACCTCAACTTCGAGAACCCCGCCGTGCACGAGGCGATCCACGACGTGGTCAAGTTCTGGCTCGACCTCGGCGTCGACGGCATCCGGCTCGACGCGATCCCCTACCTCTACGAGTCCGACGAGGGCAACGGAGAGGGCGAGCCGCCCACCCACGAGTTCATCAAGAACCTCCGCACCATGGTCGACCGCGACTACCCCGGCCGCATCCTGATCGCCGAGGCGAACCAGTGGCCGCGGGAGGTCGCCGCGTTCTTCGGCACGGAGGAGGAGCCCGAGTGCCACATGGCGTTCGACTTCCCGGTCATGCCGCGCATCTTCTACTCCCTCCGCGCGCAGACGGCGAACGAGCTGAAGAAGGTGCTCTCCGAGACGTTCGACATACCCAGCGGCGCCGCCTGGGGCGTGTTCCTCCGCAACCACGACGAGCTCACGCTCGAGATGGTGTCCGAGGAGTACCGCCAGGCCATGTACGGCTGGTACGCCTACGACCCGCGGATGCGCTCGAACATCGGCATCCGCCGCAGGCTCGCGCCGCTGCTGGACAACTCGCGTGCCGAGCTCGAGCTGATCAACGCCCTGCTCTTCTCCCTCGCCGGCAGCCCGTTCCTGTACTACGGCGACGAGATCGGCATGGGCGACAACATCTGGCTCAACGACCGCGACGCGTCGCGCACGCCGATGCAGTGGACGCCCGACCGCAACGCCGGCTTCTCGGCCGCCGACCCCGGCAAGCTCGTGCAGCCGATCGTCCAGTCGCTCGTCTACCACTACAACCAGGTCAACGTGGAGGCGCAGCTGGCGCAGTCCCGCTCCCTGCTGCACTGGATGCGGAACGTCCTGCACGTGCGCCGCGGCCACCCGGCGTTCGGCCTGGGGTCGATGCGCGTCCTCGAGACGGACCACGAGTCGGTGCTCGCCTTCGTGCGGGACTACGCCGGCTCGGGCTCCGAGATGGGCGACCAGCCCGAGGAGGTGCTCTGCGTCTTCAGCTTCAACCACAACCCGGTCTCGGTGACGATCACGGACCCGGAGAACCCCGGATCGACGCTCAGCGACCTGTTCGGCGGCGGCCGCTTCCCCGGATTCTCGGACGACGGCACGCTGACGATGACACTCGGCACGCAGGGCTTCTTCTGGCTCCACGTCGCCAAGGCGCACGAGGCCCGCTGACCCGGCAGCACGCCGAGGGGCCTCCGGCCGATGTCGGAGGCCCCCTTTAGGCTGTCGGCGTGAGCACCACCGGAACGACCGAGACGCAGACCGAGCCGATGCTGTTCGATGACGCCGAGCAGGAGCTCGTCCCCTCCGAAGGGGCGCGGTGGTTCGATCTGCTGGCCGTGTTCGACCTCGAGACCACCGGCATCGACGTCCGCACGAGCCGCATCGTCACCGCGCACGTCGGCGTGATCGACGCGGCGGGCGAGCCGATCGAGGGCACGACCTGGCTCGCCGATCCCGGGGTCGAGATCCCGGCCGGCGCCTCCGCCGTCCACGGGATCAGCACCGAGCACGCCCGCGCGCACGGCCGCCCCGCCGGCGAGGTCGTGGCCGAGATCTCCGAGGCGCTGCGCTCGCTCCTCGCCCGCGGCATCCCGGTCGTCGTCTACAACGCCCCCTACGACCTCTCGCTCCTCGCCCACGAGGCGCGCCGCTGGGGCGTGCCCGTGCTGCTCGACCCGAGCCCCGTCGTCGATCCGCTCGTGATCGACAAGGCGGTGGACCGCTACCGCAAGGGCAAGCGCACCCTGACCCTCGCCGCCGAGCACTACGGCGTCGCCCTCACCGAGGCGCACGACGCGGGCGCGGACGCGATCGCGGCGGGTCGGGTCGCCCAGGCGCTGGGCCGCGCCTTCGCCGACGAGCTCGGAGTCGGCGCGGAGGCCCTGCACGCGCTCCAGGTCGACTGGTGCCGCACCCAGGCCGAGTCCTTCCAGGAGTACATGCGCCGCGTCCGCGACGAGTCCTTCGTCGCCGACGGGGGCTGGCCGGTCCGCCACTGACCCCTCAGGTCAGCGTGCGCCCCTCGCGCAGGAGCGCCACGTACTCCGCGATCCGCCGCTCCCGCGTCGCCGCCCGCTTCAGCTGCGAGAGGCGGAAGAGGAACGCGAAGCGCTTCTGCCCGCCGACGGTCGCGAAGAAGGCCAGGGCCTGCGGATCCGCGTCGAGCGCCCGCTGGAAGTCGTCCGGCACCTCCGCATCGCGCTGCCGGTAGGCCGCGTCCCAGCGCCCGTCGGCGCGTGCCCGCTCGACCTCGGCCAGCCCGCCCGGCAGCATCCGGCCCTCCGCCAGCAGCCGTGCGACATGATCGCGGTTGACCTTGGACCACGGGCTAGCGCGACGCCGCGGGGTGAAGGCCTGGAGCTTGAACTGCTCGTCGAAGGCTCCCGCCTGACCGTCGATCCAGCCGTGGCAGAGCGCGATGTCGAGCGCCTCGGCGTAGGTGATCCCCGGATCGACGGCGGCCTTCTTCCGCAGCTTCAGCCGGACTCCGTCCGGGTCGGGCTCGCCGCGGAGGTAGGCGTCCCACTCTTCAGGAGTCGTGAACGGCAGGATCGGCTTGTCGGCGAAGGACACCATGCCGGGACGCTACCGCGCCGGCTCCCCGACGGCCACGGCCCGCCCGTCGGCGCAAGCCCTCGCTCCGCGGACCGCGGCGCTGTGGGATCGGGTGAGCACGTGTTCCCCTCCCCCCCTCTCGCAAGGAGAAGTCATGCCCACGATCCGCACGGTCACCGTCCTCGGCAGCGGAGTGCTCGGCTCCCAGATCGCCTTCCAGTCGGCCTTCCACGGCTTCGACGTCACCGTCTACGACCTCTCCGACGACGTCCTCGAGTCGGCGCGCGAGCGGCTCCGCGGTCTCGCGGGCGTCTACGAGTCGGTGCCCGGCGGCGTCGCCGGCGGACCGCAGGAGGCGCTCGACTCCCTCCGCCTCACCTCCGACCTCGCGGAGGCTGTCGCCGACGCCGACCTCGTGATCGAGGCCGTCCCCGAGGACCTGGGCCTGAAGCAGGAGCTGTACGGCCGCCTGGGTGCGCTCGCTCCCGAGCGCACGGTCTTCGCGACCAACTCGTCCACGCTGCTTCCCAGCGACCTGAAGGCCTCGACGGGCCGACCCGACCGGTTCCTCGCGCTGCACTACGCCAACCACGTCTGGGCGCAGAACACGGCCGAGATCATGGGAACGGCGGACACGGACCCCGCCGTGGTCGACGCCGTCGTGGAGTTCGCCGTCTCCAGCCGCCTCGAGCCCATCAGGCTGCAGAAGGAGAAGGCCGGCTACGTCCTGAACTCGCTGCTGGTGCCGCTCCTCAACGCCGCGTCAGGGCTGCTCATGGGCGGCTACGCCGACCACGAGACCATCGACAAGACCTGGAGGATCGGCACCGGCGCCCCGCTCGGACCCTTCCAGATCTTCGACGTCGTCGGTCTGCGGACCGCCTACAACATCGCCGCCGCGGCCCCGGACGAGGCCTCCCAGGCCTTCGCCGCCCACCTGAAGACGGAGTACCTCGATCGCGGCCGCCTCGGAACGGCCACCGGAGAGGGCTTCTACCGCTACTGAGGACCGCCCCGCGGGAACGACGAAGGGCCCCCGACCGTGAGGTCGAGGGCCCTTCGAGGAGTGCTACTTGCCGAAGTTCTTGTAGCGGCTGTTGAACTTCTCCACGCGGCCGGCCGAGTCCATGATGCGCTGCTTGCCCGTGTAGAACGGGTGCGAGGCGGAGGAGATCTCGACGTCGATGACGGGGTAGGTCACGCCGTCGAGCTCGATCGTCTTGCTGCTCTTCGCGGTCGAGCGGGTGAGGAAGGTCTCACCGGACGCGAGGTCGCGGAAGACGATCGCGGAGTACTCGGGGTGGATGTCGGTCTTCATGGTCGTGTCCTGTCGTCGATGGTCCTGAACCGCACCTGTCGTCGACGGGAACGGGTGGATGAGGGCGGGCGCACCGCGAACGGGCCCGAACCAGCTACCGAGAATACCAGACCGGCAGCGCGCGCAGAAGTCGCGCCGCGCCCGGATCCCGGAGCGGGGTCAGCCGCGGGCGCGGGCCGAGAAGCGCCCGTTCTCGCGGGTGAGAGCGATGTCGAGCCCGAAGGTCTCGGCGAGCGTCGCCTCGGTCAGGGACTCGGCCAGCGGGCCCGCCGCCACCACCGCTCCGTCGCGGAGGAGCAGGGCGTGGGTGAAGCCGTCGGGGATCTCCTCGACGTGGTGGGTCACCATCACGATCGCGGGCGACGCCGGGTCCTTCGCGAAGCCGCCCAGCAGCTGGACGAGCTCCTCGCGGGCGCCGAGGTCGAGGCTCGCGGCCGGCTCGTCCAGCAGGAGCAGCTCGGGGTCGGTCATGATCGCACGGGCGATCTGGACGCGCTTCTGCTCGCCGTCCGAGAGCGTCCCGAAGGTGCGCTCGGCGAGGTGCTCGAGCTTCCACTCGGACAGCACGCGGCGGGCGCGGCGCTCGTCGATCGCGTCGTAGCCCTCGTTCCAGCGGCCGGTGACGGCGTAGGCAGCGGTCATCACGACGTCGAGCACGCTCTCGCCCGCCGGGAGGCGGCGGGCCATCGCGGTCGAGGCGTAGCCGATGCGCGGGCGCAGCTCGAACACGTCGACCCGGCCGAGGGTCTCCTCGAGCAGGTGCGCGGCACCGGTCGAGGGGTAGTTCTGCGCGGCCGCGATCTGCAGGATCGAGGTCTTGCCCGCCCCGTTGGGGCCGAGGATCACCCAGCGCTCGTCCTCGGCCACGTCCCACGACACGTGGTCGAGGATCCGCTTGCCGTTCCGGACGAAGGACACATCGACGAACGAGACAACGCTGGGCATGGGAGCCATTCTAAAGGAGGCGGCCGGGAGGCTCAGACGAGCGAGTCGTAGATCGCCCGGGTGTCCCGCGCGATCTGCGTCCAGCTGAAGTGGCTCTGCGCGCGCTCGCGGCCCGCGGCGCCCATCCGCTTCGCCGTCTCCGGGTCGGCGACGACCTCGGCGAGGGCGGCGGCCAGGTCGGCGACGTAGCGCTCCGGGTCCACGGGGGTGCCGGTGCCGTCGGTGACCTGCTCGATCGGGACCAGACGGCCGGTCACGCCGTCGTCGACGACCTCCGGGATGCCGCCGGTCGCCGTCCCGACGACCGCCGCACCGCAGGCCATCGCCTCGAGGTTGACGATGCCGAGGGGCTCGTAGATCGAGGGGCAGACGAACGTGGTCGCGTTCGTCAGGACCGCGGAGAGCTGGTGGCGCGGCAGGTGCCGGTCGATCCAGACGACGCCGGTGCGCTCCTCCTGGAGGCTGCGGACGAGGGAGGTGACCTCGGCCATGATCTCCGGGGTGTCGGGGGCGCCCGCGCAGAGCACGAGCTGCACCTCGGGAGGCAGGGTCGCCGCGGCGCGGAGCAGGTAGGGCAGGCCCTTCTGCCGGGTGATGCGGCCGACGAAGACCACGGAGGGGCGCGAGGGGTCGATGCCCAGCTCGGCGAGGACGGCCTCGTCCTCGACCGGGTGCCAGGCGTCGAGGTCGATGCCGTTGTAGACCACGTGGACCTTCGCCGGGTCCAGGGCCGGGTAGGAGCGGAGGATGTCCTCGCGCATGCCGCCCGACACCGCGATCACGGCGTCGGCGTTCTCGTACGCCTCCCGCTCGATCCAGCTCGAGACGCGGTAGCCGCCGCCGAGCTGCTCGGCCTTCCACGGACGCAGCGGCTCGAGGCTGTGCGCCGAGACCACGTGCGGGATGCCGTGCAGGAGCTGGGCGAGACGCCCCGCGGCGTTGGCGTACCAGGTGTGGGAGTGGACCAGGTCGGCCCCCGCCGCGTCCTGCGCGATCTGCAGGTCGACCCCGAGGGTCTGCAGCGCGCCGTTCGCCTCGGCGAGCTCCGCGGGGACGGAGTACGCGAACGTGCCCTCCTCCTCGCGCGGCGCGCCGAAGCAGCGCACCACGACCTCCAGGTCGCTGCGCAGCGCCTTGGTGAGCTCGGCCACGTGGACACCGGCTCCCCCGTACACCTCGGGCGGGTATTCCTTGGTCAGCAGATCGACTCGCACCCCCGAACCGTAGTACAGGGCGCTTCCCCGGCGACAGCCGGGGTCCACGGGGAAGCCCGAGCCCCTACTGTGGTGCCATGCAGTCAAAGAAGATCTTCGGCATCGTCCTCGCCGGCGGCGAGGGAAAGCGCCTCATGCCCCTCACGGCGGACCGGGCCAAGCCCGCGGTGCCGTTCGGCGGGCAGTACCGGCTGATCGACTTCGCGCTGTCCAACCTGATCAACTCCGGTCTCACCCAGATCGTCGTGCTGACGCAGTACAAGTCGCACTCGCTCGACCGCCACGTCTCGCAGACCTGGCGCCTCTCCGGGCTCCTGAACTCCTACGTCGCCTCGGTCCCCGCGCAGCAGCGCCTGGGCAAGCGCTGGTTCAGCGGCTCGGCCGACGCGATCCTGCAGAGCCTCAACCTGATCCGCGACGAGAAGCCCGACATCGTCGTCGTGGTCGGCGCCGACCACGTCTACCGCATGGACTTCTCGCAGATGATCGACGCGCACATCACGTCCGGTGCGAAGGCGACCGTCGCGGCCATCCGCCAGCCGATCGAGCTCGCGGACCAGTTCGGCGTCATCCAGCTCGCCGGTGACGAGGCGGGCGACGGCATCGTCCCGACGATGATCTCCGAGTTCCTCGAGAAGCCCAAGGACGCCGTCGGCCTGGCCGACTCCCCGCACGAGGTCCTCGCCTCCATGGGCAACTACGTCTTCGACGCGGACGCCCTGATCGACGCGGTCATCCGCGACGGCGAGTCCTCCACGTCGGACCACGACATGGGCGGCGACATCATCCCCGACTTCGTCGCGCGCGGCGAGGCCGGCGTCTACGACCTCAAGCTCAACGACGTCCCCGGCTCGACCGACCGCGACCGCTACTACTGGCGGGACGTCGGCACCATCGACTCCTTCTTCGAGGCCCACCAGGACCTCATCTCGGCGCTGCCGGTCTTCAACCTCTACAACCAGCAGTGGCCGATCTTCTCGTCGCAGCTGAACTCCCCTCCGGCCAAGATCGTCCGCGACGGCAAGGGCAACATGGGATCGACGGTCGACTCGGTCGTCTCGCTCGGCACCGTGATCTCGGGCGCGCACATCGAGCGCAGCGTCGTCGGGCCGTGGACGGTCATCGAGTCGAACGCGACGGTCACCGACTCGGTGGTCTTCGACAAGGTCCGCATCGGCCCGGACGCGCTGGTCGTCCGCGCTATCCTCGACAAGGACGTCGTCGTCGAGCCCGGTGCTCGAGTCGGCGTGGACCACGACCGCGATCGCGAGCGCGGGTTCACCGTCACCGAGTCGGGCATCACCGTCGTCGGCAAGGGCGTCGTCGTCCACCCGTAGCACCCCCGCGGGTCGAGCTCTGCGCCCCGGCGCGCCCACCCGACCGATCGGACCGGCCCATGAGTGAGCGTCCTGCGACGCCTGCCCGCTTCCTCGTCGTCCTCGACGCGGACTCCACCCTCCTCCAGGACGAGGTGATCGAGCTCCTCGCGGTGCACGCCGGCTCCGAGGAGCGCGTCGCCGCCGTCACGGAGCGGGCGATGCGCGGCGAGCTCGACTTCGGCGAGAGCCTCCGCGAGCGGGTCGCCACTCTCGCCGGGGTCCCGGAGTCGGTGCTCCCCGGTGTGAGCTCGGGCGTCCGCGTCACGCCCGGCGCCGCCGAGCTCGTGGCCGGCGTCCACGCCGCCGGCGGCCGCGTCGGTGTGGTGTCCGGAGGGTTCCACGAGGTCCTCGACCCGGTCGCCGGTGCGCTCGGCCTCGACTTCGTCCGGGCCAACCGCCTCTGCTGCGGGGACGGCCTGCTGACCGGAGCGGTCGACGGGGCGGTCATCGACGCCGCGGCCAAGGCGGAGGCGCTCCGCGAGTGGGCGGCGGTC
Source organism: Rathayibacter sp. AY1A3 (assembly GCF_002930975.1). Classification (NCBI taxonomy): domain Bacteria; kingdom Bacillati; phylum Actinomycetota; class Actinomycetes; order Micrococcales; family Microbacteriaceae; genus Rathayibacter; species Rathayibacter sp. AY1A3. The sequence continues at coordinate 123,059 of NZ_PSTO01000007.1, forward strand.
TCGGGCGTCCCGCCGCAGCGCACGATCGCCGTCGGCGACGGTGCGAACGACCTGGAGATGATGGCGGTCGCCTCCCTCGCGGTCGCCTTCAACGCCAAGCCCCTGGTGCGCGAGCGCGCCGACCTCGTCGTCGGCGGCCTCGACCTGTCGCAGCTGCTGCCCGTCCTCGGCCTCCGCGGCTGAGGCCCGCCTCCCCCGGCCTCGGGAAGGTCAGCGGCCCGCGATCGCGACGAGTCCGGCGCAGCCGAGCGCCAGCGCCCAGCTGACGAGCGAGCCCACCAGGAAGTACTCCGCCTTCTCGCCACTGCCGCCGTCGCGGGAGATCTCGGGGAAGCGCACGATCCCCTTGGCCGCGAGCACGGCACCGGCGAGGCCGATCGCTCCGGCGAGCGTGAGACCGGCGATCAGCAGCCGCTCCAGCGGTCCGATCGTGCGCCCGCCCTGGAGGTCCGGCAGGCGGGCGTCGGCCGGCTCCCGACGCGCGAACCGCTCGCTCCAGCGCGGACGCGGCGCGGGCTCGGCCTTCGGGAGCTCGCGGAACAGCGCCGCCCGCACGATCACGTTGCCGCTCTCCAGCAGGAAGAGCCCGGCTCCGACCGCCAGAGCGAGCTGCTCGATCGGAGGGAGCGTGCTCGCGACGGTGGTCGGCGCGAGCGGCCCCGTCGGGACGCCGGCGGCGCGGTCGACAGCGGTCAGCACCAGGACCGCCGCGACGAGGGCGACGGCCGGACGCAGACCCCCGGGCGGCCGCGCGTTCTCGACGGTCGTGGTCGTCAGCAGCCAGGCTCCGGCCAGGACGACGACTATCGCCGCACCGAGCGGCGGGGCTCCGACGAGGAGCGCTGCGGTCACGGCTGCGGCGGCGAGCACGGGGATCGCGAGGAGGGCCGCACGGCGGCGGAGGTGCGTGCGAGCGAGGTCGCCTAGGCCGATCACGGCGAGCAGCAGCGCCGTCAGCACGTCTCCTCCAGCAGGCGCGCGCCGGCGAGGAGGGCGCCCGCTCCCGCGCGCCGGAGCGCCTGCGAGACGGCGGGCTGCGAGATCGACTCCTGCTCGCCCAGCTCCTTCTGCGACGCTCCGCGCAGGCTCCCCAGCACGAGTCGGCGATCGCGCGCGCTGAGCGCTCCGACCAGCGCGTCGCGGGAGAGGAGGTAGGCGTTGACCACCGCCTCGCCGGAGTCCCCGTCGGCGTCCCCGGCGACGAACCATCCGCGGGCCGTGGGCACGGCACCGTCCTCGAGCGCGTGGGCGCGATCGATGGCCTCGCGCGCGCGCCACCAGCCGGACCCGTCCTCGAGGTCCCCGGCGATCCCCGACCCGACCACCCGCACCTCGCCCAGGCCGATGCCCGCGCGGCAGTCGACGCCGGCCGGGAGCGAGAGGCGCGCCTGCAGCGTCGCCCGGAGCGCGGCGTGGACGGAGGGGTAGATCGCCTGGAACTCGTCGCCGACCGTCGGGTGCAGGGGCTGGATCGCCGGGACCGCGGCCTCCACCTCGGCGAAGCCCCGCTCGATCTCGCGCTGAGCACCCGCGCGGTCGACGAGGGAGCGGGAGGTCACCAGGTCCAGGAGCACGGCGACGACATCGGAGGAGGTCATCGCATAAGCCTAGAGCTTATATCCGCCCGATATAAGCCCAGGGCTTATCGGTCAGTGGCCCATACCGAGGCCGCCGTCGACCGGGATCACGGCACCAGAGATGTACGCCGCCTCGTCACCGGCCAGCCAGCGCGTGACCTTCGCGACCTCGGCAGCGGTGCCGTAGCGGGCGAGCGGGATGCTCTTCCGGTACTCCGCCTGCTGCTCCGGCGAGAGCTCGGCGGTCATGTCGGTCTCGATGAAGCCGGGAGCGACGACGTTGGCGGTGATGTTGCGGGCGCCGAGCTCGCGGGTCAGCGAGCGGGCGAAGCCCACGAGGGCGGCCTTCGACGAGGAGTAGTTGATCTGGCCCGGCGACCCGTAGAGGCCGACCACGCTGGAGATGAGGACGACGCGGCCGAAGCGCTGCTTGAGCATCCCCTTCGATGCGCGCTTGACGACGCGGAACGCCCCGGTGAGGTTCGTGTCGACGACGGACGTGAAGTCCTCCTCCGTCATGCGCAGCAGCAGGGTGTCGCGGGTGATGCCCGCGTTCGCCACCAGGATCTCGACCGGGCCCAGCTCGGCCTCGACCTGCGTGAACGCGGCGTCGATGGAGGCGGCGTCGGTCACGTCCGCGACGACGGTGAGAGAGCCCTCCGGACCGGATCCCGAGCGCGCGGTCACGGCGACCCGGTGACCGGCGGCCACGAACTCCTGGGCGATGGCGAAGCCGATCCCCCGGTTGCCCCCGGTGACGAGGACGGTGCGCGGCGTGGTCATGGTGTCCCTCCTGCCGGCGCTCGTGCGGCGCCGGGCGACCCGTACATCCTAGAGGCGCGTCGCGCAACAGATTCCGGGATGAGGCCCTCCCGGCCTGCACCCGCCCGCCGCGACGTAGGCTTGCAGGGCTGTGAAACCACGCGAGACACTCACCTCCCTACCGCCGTCGCCGAGCGCCGAGCGGCGCTCCCGCGCGATCAAGTACTCGATCGCCATGGGCATCAGAATGCTCTGCGTCATCTGCCTGCTCTTCGCCCACGGCTGGTGGCTGCTGTTCTTCGCCATCGGCGCCGTGGTCCTGCCCTACTTCGCCGTCGTGCTGGCCAACGTCGGCAGTGCGGGCGAGCGCGGCAACGTCGAGCGGCCGGTTGCGGACGAGGGTCTGCCCCTGCGTCTCGTAGACGCCGGTGATCTCGACCGGGCGGTACTCGAGCGCGTCGTCCCAC